>CANQEC010000319.1 GCA_947594335.1 uncultured Lachnospiraceae bacterium | reverse complement strand
TATTTTCCTCCGGCTTCAGATACAGGGTAAGCGTGTGCATTTCTCCTATCTTGCGCTTCATCTGTTTCGTCCATACCTCTTTGACCCTTTTTAAAATTACGTCTTTATCGATTTCTCTGCCCTCATACTGCAGATAGACAGTTTCCTTCAAAGGCTTTCTGGCAGCCGCTCTGGAAACCGCATTCTTTGCTTCTGTCTTCAGTTCCCCGGTCTTTTTGGCCGCTTCCTTTACCCCCTTCTCCATCGTCTTTCTCGCAGCCTTTGCAGCCTTTCCCGCCGCCCCGACTACTTCCTCTTTTGCTTCAGCCAGTTTTGTCATGTTTTCCTCGTTCAAAATTTTATTCATAATATTTCCTCCTTATTGTGATGAATCATATACCAAACCGGCGGATATTTCAAGGGGCATTGCCGTCCTTTTTTTAATCAGTATCATCAGGTGTTAAAAATTGTTTCAAAATCGCCGTTCAGAATAGCGGGGCAAACTTTTTCCGGAATCCGGAGCGCTTTTTTCAGGCTCTTTATAAGCATCTTCCTTAGTGCTATTTTTATGATTTTATTCGTAAAAGTCTTTACTTTTTTAGAAGTTTTTGCTATAATGTATCCGGAATATTATGAAGTAGGAAAGTCACGTAGGAAAGGATTGGTGTCGAAATGAATATCGGTTTTATTGCACACAATAACAAGAAAAACCTCATTGAGAATTTCTGTCTGGCCTACAAGTATATTTTTTCCAAGCATAATCTGTACGCGACCGGCATCACCGGACGCAGGATCGAAGAAGTCACAAATCTCAAGGTTTACAAATTTCTCCCTGGCAGCGTCGGGGGAGACAAGCAATTTATGGATATGATTGAACGCAACTGCATGGACATGGTGATCTTCTTCTACAACCCGATTATGACGAGCCCGAATTCGCCTGATATTTTTGCAATCTCACGATGCTGCGATCAGTATAATATTCCGATTGCCACGAACATTGCCACCGCAGAATCGCTGGTTATGGGACTTGCCCGCGGTGATCTTGACTGGAGGCTGAATATTCGTTCAAATGAATTCTGACAGACAGGGCCGGACAGATCTTACTTATGAGAATTAATTTTCCACAGGATTTACAGGGTTTAAAAGCCGGGAGCGCTCCCGGCTTTTGCCATGTGCGCAGGCCCAGGCATGGAAACCAGCTGTTGACGCAGCACCTGGGCCGCGCAGACGAGCAGGAGGAAGAACCGCCTCCTGCTCGATTCCAAAAATCTAAAATCTACAGCACCGCCGCATCCCCTGCCGAGCGGACGGGATTCATTGTGACCTGGAGTCCCAGCTTTCGCAGCGTATTCAGATCAACCCTGGAGAGTCTCGCAGTACAGTGAAGCTGGCATCCGTTCAGATCCGCCAGGGCGTCAAGCGCCTTTCGCGCATTCTCGTCCCCGGATGCGCTGATCGAAAGCGCGATCAGCGTCTCGTCTGTATGGAGCCGCGGATTTTTACTGCCAAAATACTGCGTTTTCAGTCTCTGGATCGGCTCGATCGCATCCCTCGAAATCAGCAGCGTATCATGGTCAATACCCGCAATAACCTTCAGCGAATTCAGCAGGACGGCGGAGCACGGCCCAAGCAGCCCTGACGTTTTCCCCGTGATCACGCGGCCGTCGCTCAGTTCAAGGGCCGCACAGGAATCCCCGTCGGTCTGCTCCCGCGCGTCGGCGGCGGCGACCGTCTTCCGGTCCTGTGGCGTCAGGCCAAGCCTGCTCATCAGAAATTTGATTTTAAAAAGCTCATCCTCCGCCGCCTCCTGATCAGACTCCCTCAGGAGCGTCTCATAATATCTGCGGATGATCTCCTGGCAGGAGGCCTGCCGGCAGACCTCGTCATCGGTTATGCAGTACCCCGCCATGTTGACGCCCATATCCGTGGGGGACTTGTACGGACTCTTCCCGAAAATACGCTCGAACATCGCGTTCAGTACGGGGAATATCTCAATATCCCGGTTGTAGTTGACCGTGGATATCCCGTACGCGCTCAGGTGAAACGAATCGATCATATTGATGTCATTCAGATCCGCTGTCGCCGCCTCATAGGCCATATTGACCGGATGATCAAGCGGCAGGTTCCAGATTGGAAACGTCTCAAACTTGGCATAGCCGGCCCGGATCCCCCGTTTGTGTTCATGATAAAGCTGCGACAGACATGTAGCCATCTTTCCGCTGCCCGGACCGGGAGCCGTCACGACGACAAGCGGTCTTTTGGTGATGATGTAATCATTCCGGCCGTACCCTTCGTCACTGACGATCAGCGAAATATTCTTCGGGTAGCCGTTAATCCTGTAATGACAGTAAACCGGGATCCCCCTTTTTTCCAGTTTGCTCCGAAAAGCGGCGGCGCTGCTCTGGGCCTGGTACTGGGTCAGGACAACGCTTCCCACATAAAGCCCTTCTTTTCGGTAATTTTCAATCAGTCTGAACACATCGTCATCATAGGTGATCCCAAGATCTCCTCTTACTTTATTCTTCTCGATATCATTCGCGTTGATTGCGATAATAATTTCCGTCTGTCCGGCAAGCTCGAGCAGCATCTGCAGTTTGCTTGACGGGGAAAATCCCGGGAGCACTCTCGACGCGTGAAAATCATCAAACAGCTTCCCTCCGAATTCCAGGTACAGTTTATTGTCAAAGCAGGAAATGCGCTCCCTGATCTTTTCCGACTGCATACGCAGATATTTCTCATTGTCAAATCCTGTTTTCATTTATGTAGGTTCCTTTCTGAGTTTTCATTTATGTGAACATTCTGACCCGTTTTCCCTTTTCGATTCAGAGATTCAGGAAATCCGACTGTCTCCTGCGCAGTTCTTCAAACTTGTCTTTCAGCTGCCGGTTTTCCTCCTTCTCCAGCAGGCCGTCATCCTCTAACAGGGCAGACACAGCCTCATTTGCCTGGCAAAGCGCATCCGAATCCGCATAGATATCCGCGAGCGCAAAGTCCATCATTCCGCTCTGCCTTACACCCAGAAGATCTCCCGGACCGCGGAGCTGCATATCGCGTCTTGCGATCTCAAATCCGTCATTTGAACGG
>CANQEC010000318.1 GCA_947594335.1 uncultured Lachnospiraceae bacterium | reverse complement strand
TCTGCGCGTTTGTGGAGGATGTGCTGTGCAGCAGGACGACAGCGCCGGGATGCACGCGGGTGAGCAGCTTTGAGAACGCTTCCTCTTTTGTCGGCTGGTCGTCCTGCATCCAGTCTACATAGGCGAGGCTCCAGAAAAAGGTGGTGTAGCCCAGTTCCTGCGCCATTTTCAGGTTGGAGATACTGTATTTGCCCTGCGGCGGCCGGTAATAGCGGCTAAGGGGCTGGCCGGTGATCTGCTGGAACAGAGCGTCGTTGTCGTCGAGCTCTTTTCGGAAGGATTCCAGCGACGAGATTTGCGACATATCCGGGTGATGGTATGTATGGTTGCCGACAGTGTGTCCTTCGGCGAGCATCTGCTTTGCGAGTTCGGGGCTGGTTTCAAGGAAATTTCCGACGACAAAAAAGGTGGCCGGGGCATTATGTTTTTTCAGAGAACTCAGGATCTGAGGCATGTTGCCGTTCTCGTACCCGGCGTCAAAGGTCAGATAGAGAACTTTATCCTCTGTGGAGTCGATGTAGGCGGCTCCATATTTTTTTAGTTCTTCCGGTGTGGCGTTGCCGACGGGCGCCGCTCCTTCCTGCTGAAAACTCAGGCCCCAGTTCCCCTCCGCGGAAGAAAAGAGACGGCTGAAACCGGAAAAAACCGTTCCTCCAAAAGTCTGCTTCCAATTGAAAAAGCGGTGTATACCCTGCCCCGCAAAGTAGGAGACGAGAAACAGAGCGAGAAGCGCGGCGGAGCGGCGGAAGCGGACAGAGGAAAGAACGGGATGACGGTTTAAATGTTTTTTCAAAGAGGAAAAGAAAATTCTGCTGTTCATGAATTCACCGAATTAGGAATGTTATAGAACTATATGAATGCCGGGACTGGTTTATGAAGAAAAGTGGAGCTGTTTTTTGCTGGCGAAAGAAACAAAACGGATTCCTGTGGACAGCGGTATATGTTTTGTGCCGACCTGAGCGGAGCGCAGACCGTGTGGGTGAAAAAACACGAAGCGCCCTGCAGGTTTTTATTTATGGTAGTGTCGGGTATGCCCGGCATGAAGTTTGATTAAATAAATTGAATGAATACTGCAAAAAATAAGGATAAAACTTGACTCACAGGATGTTTATAATTAGAATAAAGATAAAAACTGATTTTGGAGGATTTTTATGCTGCTGCAGTTTTCAGTGACGAATCACAGATCAATTAAAAATACAGCCGTTATCAGTATGAAAGCGTCAAAAGACAGAACCATGAAAGAAGTATTGTTTTCCCCGGATAGAAAGAAAGAGCTGGTTCCGGTTATGGCTTTGTATGGAGCGAACGCGGCCGGAAAAAGCAATATGCTTCATGCATTACTTTTAATGAAGGAAATGATATGCGGAATTTATGCAAAACCGCTGAAAGGAGCAGAACTTCCGCAGGAACCTTTTGCTTTTACAAAAGATATGTCCATGCCAACCTGTTTTGAAATAATTTATTTTTATAAAGGAATTAAATATGCGTATGGATTTTCTTTCGACAGGGCCCAGATTTTGACAGAGTACCTTTATCACTGGCCAAATGGCAGAGAAGCTCTTATCTTTTCAAGAGAGAAGGATAAATTCGAATTTCGTGAAAATATACAGGAGCAGACAATACTGGCTGGAAGAACGGCGTATAACCGCCTTTATCTGGTCAGCTCAAATGAGTGGAACTGTGCTCAGACAGAAAAAGCCTATCAGTGGTTTTTTGAGAAGATGCCAGATATGACTGATACTAGGATGTCTTTGGAAGCTGTGTTGTCCATCATTAAGAAAGGTAACAAGGAGAAGCAGCATATTTTAAGAGAGATGCTGTATGCAGATTTAGGGATTAAGGATGTTCAGATTATCGGGTCTGAAGAAAATCCTAGTGTTCTGACGGTGCATCGGCTGGTTGATGAGTCAGGACAGGCGACAGATTATCCGCTGATGCTCAGGGAAGAATCTATAGGGACTCAGAGATTCTTTTCCAGGATTGGCATGTGGATGAAAGCGCTGCAATCAGGTTCGATATTGATCGTAGATGAAATAGAGTCCAGTATGCACCCGCTTCTCACGCGGCATCTGATAGAAATGATTCAGGATCCGGCGGTTAATACTAATCATGCGCAATTGATCTTTACAACGCATGATACCGGGCTTTTGGATCTTTCTCTTTTGAGACGTGATCAGATATGGTTTGCGGAGAGAGATGAGAAAACCATGCAGACAGAGGTCTATGCATTGACGGAATTTTCTCCAAGGAAAGGCGAGAATATTTCCAAAGGGTATCTGCAGGGACGATATGGAGCAGTCCCGTTTATTGGAGGTGCGGCTGTATGGGGAGAGTAAAAGAGATTAATCGGAAACCTGTAAAAGGGAGAAAGAGAAAATCAGTAGTATACATTATTTGTGAGGGTACAGAAACAGAAATTCGGTATTTCAAGCGCTTCAGAAGCAGGGGATGTCCTATTGATATTATTCCGATTTCATCACAGTATAAAGCGGCAGATCGCCTTGTTCAGAAAGTAAAAGCAACTATGGGGATGAATCCATATTATCCAGATGAGGGAGATGCTTCAAAAGAGAGCGTTTCCCTTTTTAAATTTTTGGTTAAAATTTCACAGGAGGCCGCACATCCGGCCGTGGCGGATCGTTAAACAGAGTGAAAGGAGGTTTCAGCCAGGTGGCCATGGATTTACGTGAGCAGTACGACAAAATCTACCGCTACTGCTATTTCAGACTGAACCATAAGGAAACGGCGGAAGATGTCACACAGGAGACGTTTCTGCGGTATTTTGACAGCGCCTGCTACCGGGAACGGGGGAAGGCTCTGGAGTATCTTTACACGATTGCCCGCAATCTTTGTATTGATGAATTTCGGAGACGATCATCACAGACAGCTGAGATATGGAATAGTGCGGCCGCACAGAAATCAGAAGTGCAAAATGACGCGGCCGTGCAGGCATTGGAGGTGCCGGATGAGGCAGATATGGAAGATGAGACGCTTACCCGCATGTCCATAAAAAGAGCCCTGCGCAGGCTGGATGAGGAAAGCCAGGAACTGCTGCTTCTGCGCTAT
>CANQEC010000317.1 GCA_947594335.1 uncultured Lachnospiraceae bacterium | reverse complement strand
TCGTTCACTTCGTTCACGCTGCTGTATTGCTCATACCTGTTGTCGTCTCATAAGCAAAGCCTGTCCGGCCTGCAAGCAGTCCGTCAGTCTTTGTGCTATAAGTGAAAGCCCACGGATCGCTCCGTGCCTTCAGCACTCTCGCGATCCTGCCCATATTCGCAAATCGTGCTGCTCACATTCGTTCGCATCACTGTTTTGCTCATACGGGTTAGCGTCTCTCATACAGGAACAGCCTGGCAAGCAAGCTTGCCGTCTGTTCCTGTATGGAGACTGGGCTTTCACACAAAAAAGGACAACACTTGAAAAACAAATGCTGTCCAGACGGCCGACAAAATTATTATTTTGATTACCCCGTGGTATTCCACTTAAATCCGTCAGCAATCAAAATCTCATGTTTGCGGCTATAGTATCAGATTTTTCAAAATTTGTCAAGTTTTTTATAGGCGATTTTCACAATTAAACATCGCTGTTTTTTTAGCTTAATGTATAAATTGCGAAAATCGGTATACAGAAAGTGCAAAGACCTCACGGACAATATAGTGGGGCTGCATCCACGGATCCGAATGCGCCGGAATCCCGAAAACTTCCGTATAACCCATATCCCGGGCCAGGATCAGCGCGCGGCAGATATGAAAATTATTCGAGAGGATCCCTGTCCTGGCTTTCTCCGGATGATATAGCCTGCGGCAGAATTCCAGATTCTCCCTGGTCGAAGCTGATCGGTCTTCAAGAAGAAGCCTGTCGGGCTCCAGCCCCGCTTCAGTCAGCCAGCGGCGCATACATTCAGCTTCCGTAATGTCCTCTCCGCTGCCCTGTCCCCCGGAGAGGATCAGCTTTGTCCGTGGATTTTCGACTGCGTATTTATAAGCGCAGTCAAGTCTCTTGCGAAGCGCCCGCGACGGTTTTTCTCCCTTTACCTGCGCACCGAGCACGATCACATAATCGAGATCCGGCTCCTTTTTCCGGAACATTCCTCCGGCGACCTGCGCTGCCTGAAGCAGAAAAAACGCGGCTCCGGCTGCCAGCAGCACCAAGCCCGCCCGCAGGATCCATACTGGAATCACGCCCGGATGCGCGCCGACAAAGCAAAGGATCTGCCGAAGAGCAATCAGAAACAAAGCGGCAAAAATCCAGATCCAGGCAAAATCGGCCGTAATGCCCGCATAGAATACGATCATAAAATAATACAGCAGGCACAAGACCGCGCCTGCCGCACATAAACTTTTCAATCTGCCTCTCCTGCCTATCTTCCGCAGCATTTCTTATATTTTTTGCCGCTTCCGCACGGACACGGATCATTGCGGCCGATTTTTTTGCCCTTTACGATCGTATTCATTTTCTTGGCTTCGCGGTAGAGTTCCTTTCTCGTCTCGTCATCAAAGATCTCCTTCCACGCCGGAAGCTCATAAAGCCAGTCAGCCTTCGCATCGACCATGTTCTTATACAGACGTTCGTTGTCAAAATCGAGGCTCACAACCGTATCCTCTTCCATCTCCTCGATCGGATTCGGCTGTTTCAGGCTGTCGTTGATCCCGTCGAGGAATCCTACCATGGTCTGAACCGGAATTTCATATTTTTCAGCAAGCTCCTTTACTGTTCCGGAGACGGCCTCCTCCGGCGCGGCAAGCAGCTTCTCATAAATTCCTTTCTCGACAAGGAAATAATCCGCCCAGAATTTCTTAAGCTTCTCCTTGTCCGTCTCCTGAGAGTACGCCATATCTCTCCAATCCTGTAATAAACTCATCTCGATACTCCATTCTCTGATTTTATGTGTTTCGTATCCGCAAAATATGCCCGCACAGGGATCTTGCGGAACACTATTGTGATTATACAACACTTTTTCATTTTTTCAACCGTTTTAAAAAAATACCTGGCATCATCATTCCCATAAATTTCTGCAAACTGGTGAATAATCTCCGCCACGCCGGTTATAATAACATCAATCCCTCAGGAGAAACACAGCGAGGCGGCTCCTTGGGGATTAGCGAACACTCTTATCATTGGACCCCCCTCCGATGGTAATTACAAAAGATAAAGAATACTTATCCTCCCCTTATACCCCGTAAATGCCTGGGAAACCACGTATTTGCGGGGTCTTTTCACCGATGTGATACATATCCCGCTCAAAAATCAGTTCCCTTCCTTTCCTTCACCGCCTCTCGCAAGCATCCGCTTCACTTCCCGATCGAAGTCCGAGGTAATCTTCTGCGTCTTATTGAACTCATCATACTCTGTTTCCGCCCTGGCTTTCGCATCCCTCATACGAATCTTTCCCTTATCAGGAAGGATATCATAGCGGCGAAACGCAAGAAATTCATTGACACTGGCGGCAAATTCCTCCATGGTAAAAGTATTCTCACGCTCGATTAAATCCTCGATATAATCAAAATACCCCGTCACAGTCCGCTCCAGCTGGCGAATCTGTTTTTCATCCAGGTAATTTTTCGCTACTGAGACGTCCGATTTCAGGATACGTCCCTCCGGGGCGTGTTTCCAGGTTGTGAGCCCCATGTTTTCTTTATTATGGTCAGCATGAGTATAGACGATCTCCGCGGCGGTCTGTCCTGTGATAGCATAGTGAAATTTGTTCTGCACCATGGCGTAAAACGTATGCGTGATTTCTGCATCCTTATCATAGTCAATGCTGCACTCCGCAAAGATGTCAGTGATCTGCTGCCAGATACGGCGTTCGCTGGCCCGGATAGATCGAACCCTCTCCAGCAGCTCGCGAAAATAGTCCTTTCCAAAGGCAGTCTTACCCTGTTTCAGCCGCTCATCGTCCAGCGCAAATCCCTTTATCATATATTCTTTCAGCACGCCCGTAGCCCAAATACGAAAGTGTGTGGCACGCTTGGAATTAACGCGGTAGCCTACTGAGATAATAGCATCAAGATTGTAAAAATTTGTTTCCCTAGTTTGGGTTTTTCCTTTCATTGCACCGTGCTGAGTGGTTGTTGCAATTTTTGCAACAACCACCTCTTCGTCTAATTCACCATCAGAAAAAATGTTTCTCAAATGCCTGCTGATAGAAGATTTATCAACCGAGAATAATTCGGCCATTGCATTTTGTGTCAGCCA
>CANQEC010000316.1 GCA_947594335.1 uncultured Lachnospiraceae bacterium | reverse complement strand
ACTGTACCTTGACGAGGAAACAGGAAAACTTCACCGCGGAAAACTGGAAGGAGATACCGCGAAGCCGGAGGAACTTGGATGTGAACTTGCAGAGAGATTTCTGGCGGAATGATGGATGTTTGGGCGCTCATGCAGCAGCAGAGATGAAAGGGAAATCCTGACAGAATGGAGAGGGATATGAAAAATTTGGAGACAGGCAAGGTCTGGCTGGTCGGCGCAGGCCCCTCGGATCCGGGACTGTTTACCTTAAAAGGGCGCGAGGTGCTGGGAAATGCCGAGGTTGTGGTCTATGACGCGCTGGCCGGTCAGGGGATTCTGAATATGATCCCGAAGCAGGCGGAGACGATTGACGTCGGCAAGCGGTCCAGCCATCACAAGATGCGGCAGGAAAAGATCAACGAACTTCTTGCCGAAAAGGCAAAAGAAGGAAAGCGCGTGGTCCGGCTCAAAGGCGGCGATCCGTTTTTGTTCGGGCGCGGCGGCGAGGAGCTGGAACTGCTTGCAAAAGAAGGGATACCGTATGAGATTGTCCCGGGCGTGACTTCGGCGCTGGCGGTTCCGGCGTATCAGGGGATTCCTGTGACGCATCGGGATTACTGTTCGTCGGTGCACATCATCACGGGGCATCGCAGAGATGGATTTGCGGGGCAGGCAGAGAAAAGCAGCAGGGAGCAAGGTTTTGCAGAATCAGAAGTGCCAGGCAGAAATTCTGGAAAAGAAGCGGGTAAATTACTGTGTACGACACAGCCGGAAACAGCGGGTTCTGAGAATTTGGCTGTGGAGTGTGAGACAGAGGACACGGTTTCTCTGGGCATCGACTTTGAGGCGCTGGTGCGCACGAAAGGCACGCTTGTGTTTCTGATGGGCGTCGCCTCGCTCGGCGCGATCTGCGGCGGTTTGCTGAAAGCCGGGATGGATCCGGATATGCCGGCGGCGCTGCTGATGCAGGGGACGACCGCGGCTCAGAGACGGGTCGTGGCGACGGTATCCACGCTCGAGGAGGAAGTGGAGCGGGCGGGCGCTGTGACGCCGGCGATCATTGTGGTTGGAAAGGTATGTTCTCTGGCGGAGGAATTTTCCTGGTATGAGAAACAGCCGCTTGGCGGAGTGAAGATTCTGCTCACGCGCCCACGGGAGCTGGTCAGTGAGACGGCGAAGAAGCTCCGCGCGCTTGGAGCGGAGGTTGTGGAGCTTCCGGCAATCCGTACGGACAGGATTGAGGAGAACAAAAGACTGCATGCCGCGCTGAAAAACCTGCCGTCCTATCAGTGGATTGTGTTTACGAGTCCGACCGGCGTCAGAATATTTTTTGAGGAGATGGCCGGGCAGAGGACGGACTGCCGCCTGATGGCAAAAGTGAAATTTGCGGTCATCGGCGGGGGAACACGCAAAGAACTGGAGAAGCACGGGTATTATGCCGACCTGATCCCTGAAGTGTTTGACGGGGAACATCTCGGAAGGGCGCTTGCCAAAGTCTGCGAAGGAGACGAACGCATTCTGATTCCCCGGGCCTCGATCGGGAATAGGGAACTTGTGGATGCGCTGGCAGAGAAGAATCTCTGGATTGATGACATTGCCACGTACGATACAAAATATGAAACTGGAGAACTTGCAAAAGAGCGCGGCGAGCTGGCTGACGGCAGTATCAGCTATGTGCTGTTTACAAGCGCTTCATCGGTGCGGGGATTCGCGGCGGCAATCGGAGAGATGGATTACTCGCTGGTGAAGGCCGTCTGCATCGGGAAGCAGACGAAAGCAGCGGCGGACCGGTTCGGAATGCAGACCTGGATGTCAGAGCAGGCGTCGATCGACAGCCTGATCGCGAAGCTGCTGGAGCTGGTGCACGCATAGCCCGGCCGGATATTGGATTCTGTGTCAGAACTCACAGCTGAGTTCTGAGAAGTGTTATGGAGGATAAAATAAAATGAATATGAGTATCAGACCGAGAAGGCTCCGCAATGGGGAGCTTTTGAGGAAAATGGTGCGTGAGACGCGCATGGACGCCTCGACGCTGATTTACCCGATGTTTGTCAAGGAGGGGACGGGGATTGTCGAGGAGATTCCGACAATGCCGGGGCAGTTCCGCTACAGTGTGGATACGATGGGAGAAAAGCTTGCCGCGCTGCGCGATGCGGGCGTCTCAAGTGTGATGTTTTTCGGGATTCCGGATTACAAGGATGAGGTCGGAAGCGGCGCGTACGCAGAGGACGGCATTGTCCAGAAAGCGCTCCGAAAGGCGCGCGAGGATTTTTCGGATATGTATCTGATCACGGATGTATGCATGTGCGAATACACCTCGCACGGTCACTGCGGCGTGCTCTGCGGGCATGATGTGAATAACGACGAGACGCTGAAGCTGCTCGCGAAGACTGCGCTCTCCCACGCGCAGGCCGGGGCGGATATGGTCGCGCCGTCGGATATGATGGACGGCAGGGTTGCGGCAATCCGTGAACTGCTCGACGGGAACGGATATCAGAATGTGCCGATCATGTCCTACGCGGTGAAATATGCCTCCGCGTTCTACGGTCCGTTCCGCGACGCCGCGGGGTCGGCGCCCTCGTTTGGGGACCGCAAGACCTATCAGATGGATTACCACAACAGCCGCGAGGGAATCAAGGAAGCGCTGCTCGACGTGCAGGAGGGCGCGGATATCGTGATGGTAAAACCGGCGATGTCCTACCTCGACATGGTCACAAAAGTAAAGGAAGCGGTGAAGATTCCGGTAGCGGCCTACAGCGTGAGCGGCGAGTACGCGATGATCAAGGCGGGAGCGTCGCTTGGCTATATTGATGAGGAGAAGATCATCTGCGAGACGGCGGCATCGGCTTACCGCGCGGGCTGCGATATTTACCTGACCTACTATGCGCAGGAGCTGGCCCGTTATATGAAGGAAGGAAAGATCGGCTGATGCATGTCTTCCTGGCAGCAGCGTACAGATTTTTCTGAAGGTTTCGGTTCCCGCCCATTTGGACGGGTAAGAGACGTCAGCGGGTGAGCAGTAAGAGGAGCCTGGTACTGTCCCGCGAACGAAGTGAGTGGATGACAGCACTGGCATCCGACAGTCTGAGTCAGATATAAACTTACGTTTA
>CANQEC010000315.1 GCA_947594335.1 uncultured Lachnospiraceae bacterium | reverse complement strand
GTCGTCCCCGCTCCAGCCGCCGCCGGAACCGTCATCTCCGTTCCAGCTGCCATCGGAACCGCCGTCTCCGCTGTTTCCGGAATCATCATAATAATAATCCCCGTTTCCGGAATCATATATTTCTATCGCCGGATCGCTGTAACCGCTGTCATCACCGTAATAAGTCCCGTCTCCGTTGTCCGAGCTTCCGGTATCATACCATTCGCCGTTTTCATCGATACTGCCTTCATAGCCTTCTCCCGCGTATGCGCCGCTTCCTTCGATCTCGGAATTTTCGGCTTCCGTCACCTTTTCCGTCAAGGGCTGTGACGTCTCCGGCGGCTCGCTTTCCACTCCGTTGACTACGCTCCCGCTTGCCGTGACAGTAAAGGGATCTGTCTCAAACGCAGTGCGGGCCGGGCTTTCCGGTTCGATTGTCCCTGACGCCATATCTTCACTCTGCAGCTCTTCAACGTTACTTCCCCTCTGAATACCGGGCAGCATGTCTGACGTCAGCACATTCACCGTGGCAAAGGAAACGCCTCCGGCCAGAACACAGCCGATAATAAATCCGCTGTTTCTTTTTACAAAATTTGTCTTCTTTTTCATTGTTTCTTTTCACCCCTTTAAGGGGCATAATAACACAATTGTCGGAAAAAGTCTATCCTTTCCTTTTTATTCCTGAAAATCCGCAGTAGAGGAGAACGGCCAGAAACGAAAGCCCTCCGGCCAGAAAAACAGCCGCTCCATGCTCCGTTCTGGATGACGCCAGAAGGCGCGCTATTATTTCCGGAGCCGCCATTTTCTCCGCCTTTTTGTGCCCTGATGATTTCCTGCTGACTGTCCCTGTTTGGTACGCCGGAACATTTTTCTCCTGCACAAAGGCCGACAGATAAAACGGCATTTCCCTGCTTTGGTATGTATTTCCGCAGGCATCCTCCAGATAAACCTGCAGCGTCTGCCACTCATTTTTCTCCTCCAGGGTCAGATCCACCGCGCCTTTGGCTTCCTCAAGCTGCGCGGCTGACAGTTCCTTCCAGATCGTCCCATTGCGGTAGACCTTCATGGTTTTCAGACAAATATTGTCCTCTGCCTGCACTTTTACATGAATCTGCTTTGCTTTATAGATCCCCTGATTTTCAACCCCCAGGATCTGGCAGGCGGGAGGAGTTCTGTCCACCGCAAATGTCATCTTTTTCCGCTGTATCCCCGTGTCACTGCTGTTGCTGGCCTTATCCGTGGAAGTTAAAAGCAGCTCATAAATCCCCTCCTCGGCAAAGGCATCCTGACTGATCCGGTACTGGTACTGCTTCCATGAATCCTCTTTTCCTTCAAGGGTCACCTGATAATCTTTCCCGCGCACAAGCTCCTTCATTATCCCGTCCTTGCGGCAGAAGATTTTTGATTCCCCGATATAATCGATGTTGGTTTCATGAATCTGGACGTCAAACGGATCCTGCACGTAATATTTTTCCAGCTTTTCTTTCGTATCGCCGTCCAGGTCATAGACGGAACCGCATCTGTTCACTGAAAATTTGATACTTTTCTCTGAAAGATTGCCCGCGGTATCCTGCGCCCTGGCCGTCAGCACATAGACATCGTCATACAGCTGTTCTTTCGGGAAGTCTTCAAACACCGCCGCCGCGTTTTCGCCGTCCTCCTCGATTCTCAGAGGCTCCATCTTAATCCCGTTGTTCAGTCCTGTAATGGAGACCTGCAGAGATCCCTTCCGGTATCTTTTATCACTGCAGCGTACCGTGACGGCGACCTTTCCGGAATTTGCCGTGCAGTCCCGCACGCCTTCCACAACAAGCTTCGGCACAGTTTTGTCAACACACAGGACATCGCTTTTGCTGATACTGACATTTCCTACATGATCTTCTGTTTTCGCATAGACGCGGTAAACTCCCTCTTTGGCCAGACTGATACTGCCTTTGGTCCCGCAGCTGATCCACGCTTTGTCATCCTTCGATATTCCTGAATCGGCTCCGTTCTCATCACAGGAAACCACCTGGTAGCAGGTCTCTTTCAGGCCGCTCTGCGCATCCGGAGGGGCTATAACAGATACATTCCCCGTCTGAGAAAAAATCTGACTGCCTGACCTGTTTCCGTCCAGTGAAATATCTGCCGGAGGCACCTCGCCGTCTACATAATAATTTTCGTATATTCCCTGGGACTCCTCCACGATATTCCCGCTCGTATCCACCTTTCTCAAGTTAAAGTGAAAGACACCGTCTCCTCCCAGAACCGTTTTCCGGCTTCCCTGATTATAGGTTTCTCCGACAGGGTCCGCGGTCAGTCCGCTTCCCTTGCGAACCCAGAGTCTGTCCTTTTCGTCACGATACCAGGCGCCCTCGTCCCCGCGCAGCTCATAATCCTGGCCGCGTGCTGCCGTTTTCCCTGTTTCTGCGCTATCCTGAGGTTTTTCCTGTTTCTTTTTTGCGGATTCCTTTTTTGTCTTTTTCGGCTGTTCCTTTTTGCCGCTCTCAGGAAGCTTCTCCGAAAGCGTTCCCGAAGTTTCTTTTTGGGAATCCGCCGCAGATTCCGGCTCCGGCTCCTTTGCCGCTTCTGATTCTTCCTGCATCAAAGATTCCGTCAGGCTTTCAACTGGAAGCATCTCTTCCGGCTCTGCCGGGGATCCGCTCTGCATTTCTGTTTCTTCCAAAGCTGCCCCCTCTTCTGCCAAAATTTCGCTCTCTGTCTCTGCTTCCTCCAAAAACACTTCCGTTTCTGTTCCCGGACACATCTCCGGCTCCTCCAGAGGACCGTTTTGCATCTCTGTCACCTCCGGAAGCGTCTCCGGTTTTATTTCCGATTCCGACACAAGCTCACTTTGAAGCTCCGTTTCCTCCGGGGACAGCTCTGATTCCGTCTCCGGACGTGTTTCCGGTTCCGACGCAGGCTCACTTTGGAGCTCCGTTTCCTCCGGGGACAGCTCTGATTCCGTCTCCGGATGCGTTTCCGATTCCGCCGCAGGCTCACTTTGAAGCTCCGTTTCCTCCGGGGACAGCTCTGATTCCGTCTCCGGATGCGTTTCCGGTTCCGACGCAAGCTCACTTTGGAGCTCCGTTTCCTCCGGAAGCACTTCTGATTCCGTCTCCGGGGACAGCTCTGATTCCGTCT
>CANQEC010000314.1 GCA_947594335.1 uncultured Lachnospiraceae bacterium | reverse complement strand
CCGTAGAAATCCTGGCACCAGATGATATACCAGGTGTCCTCCACCTTCACCAGTCGCGGGTCATACGCGTATCCCGGCATAAAATCATTTCCGTCTTCATCCTTGAACGGGATCTTTTCCTCGTCAAACTCCCAGTGGATGGCGTCCCGGCTCCTTCCAAGGTAAATATACGGGATCCCGTTCGTCTGCTCCCCGCGGAACACGCCGATAAAAGCGTCCCCGTAAGGCGCTACGGCGCTGTTGAAGATGCGCGCCACCCCTTTGGACGGATTGCGCCCGACGATCGGATTCTCATTGTAACGCCAGAGCGGAAGCCCGCTTTTATCTTCCGCAGGCCGCTCCTGCCACGGCATATTCGGCACATCCGCACCAATAATTTTTATCTTTTCCATAATTTCCTCCTGTTAATGCTCCAAAATATGATTCTCTTCCGCACATAATTACCGGTCTTCCCTGTCGGAAACAGCCTGATCCGCAATCTGTTCCTGACGCCGCCCATCAGATGATCCGAAAATATATCAACGCCGCTTCAAAATCCCGTCCGGCTCGGGGAATCAGAAAACCGCCGTACATCAGCGCCGCTCCGCTGAAAATTTCTCTGGTCTGCAGGCAGATATCTGCCACAAACTCCTTTTCCCGCAGACAGCCATTTTCCACAGACTTTTCTTCTTGCAGGCAGGCGTCTCCCGCGGGTTCTTCTTCTCCCTGACAGCCGCCTGATCCCTCCGCTTTCCCCACAAAATACAGCTGATACTCCGCCTCCGGATCCAGACCTTTTGGGCAGACCCGAAAGCTTCTCCTGTTCGCCTCAGCAAGAACCTGCACGCAGACCATCAGAGCTTCGCTCCTGTCCTTCGCCGCGGCCATCCAGCAGTCATACCTGTGGTTCTCCTGCCAGGAGGCGATGCGGTAATAATCTCCTTCCCGGATCAGATCCGCATATGTATGATATATCTGTATCTGCTTTCGCACTTCCTGTTTTTCTTTCTCCGTCAGCTTTGTAACATCCAGCTCATAGCCGAACGTCCCGGCGAGGGCCGCACATCCTCTCGTCTCAAACGGCGTCATGCGCCCTACCATATGATTCGGACAGGCGCTGACATGAGATCCGATGCAGGAAAGCGGGTACAAAAGCGCAGTTCCCTCCTGAATCGTCAGACGTTCAACCGCGTCCGTATTGTCAGAACACCAGATTTGCGGACTGTAATACAACATTCCCGGATCAAAGCGCCCTCCCCCGCTGCAGCAGTTCTCAAGCAGCAGATCCGGAAACTCCGTCACCAGACGCTCCTGCAGCTGATAAACGCCCAGCACCTGCCGGTGGAACAGTTCACCCTGCCGCGCGGCCGGCAGCGCACAGCTTCCGACGTCCGTAAGCTGGCGGTTCATATCCCATTTTAAATAGGAAATCCCGGCTCCGCGCAGGACGCGGGCGACAGATTCGTAAACATAATCGATGACTTCCTGGCGCGACAGATCCAGAACATACTGCGCACGGCTTAAGACAGGAGTACGGCCCGGTATCTGCAGCGCCCAGTCCGGGTGCGCGCGGTACAGTTCTGAATCCGGCGAGATCATCTCCGGCTCAAACCAGATGCCGAACGAAAGCCCTTCCTTTTGGATTCTCCTGGCGAGCTTTTCCAGACCCCCCGGAAGTTTCTCCCTGTTTACCTCCCAGTCTCCGAGCGAACTGTCGTCGCCGCTGCGGTGACCAAACCAGCCATCGTCAAGTACCAGCAGCTCAATACCCTCCTTCGCCGCCTCGTGCGCAATATCGGCAATCTTCTTCTCGTCGAAATCAAAATAAACAGCCTCCCAGCAGTTGAGCAGAACAGGACGTTTTCTGTGCAGATATTTGCCGCGGATCAAATGCTGCCGGTACAGGTCATGGAATGTGCGGGTCATCTTCCCAAGACCCTCATCTGAATAGACACATACCACTTCCGGCGCCTGGAAGGTTTCACCCGGCTCCAGCACCCACTCAAAACCGTCCGGATGGATCCCCATCGCCATCCGCACCTTCTCATGCTGATCCTGCTGCGCAAATGCCAGAAAATTTCCGGAATAAACGAAGTGCATCGCATACACTTCTCCTTCCTCCTGTGTGACCCCCGGTGTCGTCAGTGCCAGAAACGGCTGCTCCTGATGACTGGACACGCCGCGCACGGAGCCTGCCGCATGTCTTCCATATGTCACAGGACAGCGTGTCAGATAACGTTCCCGCGCCCAGGAACCGGTCAGCGTCAGCATTTCAAAGCCACGGCTGTCCGCGTCAAAATCAAATCCGGCGCTCAGCGCTCTTTCGATATACAAAGGTTCGGTTCCTTCGCTGACCAGCCGCACGCTGCGAATCACCGCGTCCGAATCCTCAAATACACTATAGCTCAGAACAACCTTAAGGCCGATGCAGGGATCCAAACAGTCAATTTCCAGCGTCTGCGCACGGCAGTCCTGTCCCGCAAACGTTGCGGGAAGTCCCGAAAGCGCCGGTTTTCCATCCAGTATCCGATACCCCCTGTATACAGGTTCGCACGCCCTGTGACCTCGCTGTGTCCGGACCATCAGACAGGGATCCCGGTAATCTCCGACTCCCCAGGCGGGATACTCCCACGGAAACGCATCCATAAACGAACCCTTCTCCCGCAGATTCACAGAAGGCACAAACGGCGGCTCCTGCGTCCGCAAAAGCCTCCCGATCCCCCTGTAATTTTTCAGCTTTCTGCCATAGTAAACATGACCGATGTACGCTCCGTCCGCGATTCCGATCACATAGCTGGTCGTTTTCGTCTCCAGGCAAAACAGCCCGGAGGCTTCGTCAAAATGGATCCCCATAAAAGTCCCCTTCCTCATTTCTTTTAATCATACATTTCTCCCCCTGCCCGTCCGTCCTGATCACTCTCTGGATCACGCAGTTTGCCGGACCGGAGCAGACAGTCAGCCTGTTTCTTCTTCTGAATCCTGCTCCCCGTGCCTGTCCGATCTGACCTTTGTCCGCCCTGCCAGTATGCTGCACAGCGCCGCGCTCAGCGAAAATCCAATGCAGACATAGAACGGCAGAATGATGCCCAGAAAGAAGTGAAGCAGAAACAGATAACAGAATACGGGGAAGACCTCCAGAA
>CANQEC010000313.1 GCA_947594335.1 uncultured Lachnospiraceae bacterium | reverse complement strand
TTCCTCTCTGCGTTCAGCATCTCTTCGCGGAATGCGTCGGCATATTTCCGGACAGTATCCTGATCCTGGCACATGAGATTGAAGGAAGCGTCAAAGTTTTCCCGGACATAGTTTTTCAGATGCTCCTGTCCGTAATGTGTGACGATTCCGTCCGCATCCGCGATACTGAGCGCGTAATCAACTCCGTACAAAGTACCGGCAGGGAAGTTCTGTGCGTTGGCAAATTCCTGATCGCAGATATCCTGGATCCGCTGATCCTGCGCGGAGATGATGCGCAGCCCGCCGCTGTAGACCGCGCGGTAAGCCTGATCGTACGTATAGCCTTTTTCTTCAGTCAAAAGCTCCATCACCTGATCGATCAGGGCGTCCTCGTAGTAGGTGTAAACGGACTGATCGTCGTAGCCTGCGTCGTACTCGCGTATGCGGTCATAAACATTGTCGTTCAGGGCATTTTCATGCTGTTCCGCCGTGATATAGCCCTGTTCTTCCATGTAATCAAGGACGATCATGCGGCGCCGGCTGTTATTCTCCGGGAAGGAGATCGGATTCATCGCGGTCGGGTTCTGCGGGATCGCGGCGAGGACAGAGGATTCCGACAGGGTCAGTTCAGAGGCAGGCTTGCCGAAATAACGCCGTGATGCGGCCTGCGCGCCGTAACAGCCGGAGCCGAAATTTATGACATTCAGATAGTCTTCCAGAATTTCCTCTTTCGACATCTGATCCTCGAGCCGGATTGCAAGGTACTGCTCCTGTATTTTTCGGCGGAGACGGTCGGCAAAAGAGTTTTCCTGTGTCCATTCAGTGAATACGCTGTTTTTGATCAGCTGCTGCGTGATGGTGCTGGCCCCCTCGGAGAATCTTCCTTTTGAGAGACCGGACAGGAAAGCGCGCGCGATCCCGCGCAGATCGATCCCGCCGTGCTCAAAGAAACGTTCGTCCTCAATCGCGACGATCGCGTTCTGAAGGGAGTCGGGGATCTCGTCAAGAGAAACGATCTCCCGGTTGGAGGAAGAGAGGGTCAGCTTGCGGAGGATATTTCCGTCCTGATCGCAGATGCAGGTCGCGGATTCGGACGGGGACACGGTAAGCGCGTCAATGTCAGGAGCCGCGGCGATCAGGCAGACGATGGAGATTCCGGACACGATAACAAGAGCAAGCATGGCAAAGCCGACAGACCAGAAGACGCGGCGAAGGATCCTGCGGCGCTGTTCGGGGGTGCGGCGCGTCTTTCTGTGCGTCTTCCGGTTTCGGAAATGTTTCGAGAAATTTTTCCAGGCGGATTCCATAAAGCCTTCCCCATCCGGTACATTTTTTCGGGCGGGAATCACGGAGCTTTCCCCGTCCGGCACGAGGGCGGTGCAGGGATCGGAAGTTTCCGATTCTTTTTTGCGGTTTGACGGATCCGGATTATGTTCGATCATGGTGATACTCCCTTCTATGTCATTTTTGGGGAAAATGCGGCGTGCTCCCCCCGGGAACGGAAGCGGTCAGTCTGCATTTTGAGGCGGGACGCAGGTTCCGATATGACATAGTGTTTCAGAAAAAAAGGAAAATATACCGGAAAAATACGGCTTTGTCCTGCCCTGGCCGGAAAAACAGTGGATGGATTTTTATACGCTCCTCTCTCTTGCCTGTTACTCTTTCATGGGGTATAATCAGGTGTGGAAATGGAGGAAGCAGGAGAAAAGGGAGGACTGTCCATCGATGAAGCAGATGAAAATTGTCTACGAGGGCGGCGAGGGCGAACTGATTGAAAAGAAATCGCGTTTCATCGCGACGGTGCGTCCTGTGGAGAGCGAGGAGGAAGCGATTGAATTTATCGCGGCCATGAGGAAGAAATACTGGAATGCGACGCACAACTGTTTTGCGTATGTGATCGGGGAAAATCACCAGACTCAGCGCTGCAGCGACGACGGGGAGCCGCAGGGAACCGCGGGCAGGCCGATGCTGGATGTTCTGCTCGGAGAAGATGTGCATAATACGGCGGTTGTGGTGACGCGGTATTTCGGCGGGACGCTTCTGGGGACGGGAGGGCTTGTGCGCGCCTACTCGCGCGCGGTGCAGGAAGGACTCAAAGGGAGCAGGATTATTGAAAAGAAAGACGGCACGCTCCTTTCGATACGCACGGATTACAACGGCATAGGAAAGATCCAGTATCTGCTCGGGCAGAGAGGTCTTTCTGTCACGAATTCGGAATATACGGATATTGTAGTAATAGAGACACTGGTTCCGGAAGCTCAGACGGGTGAGCTGAAGGAGGCGGTGACGGAGGCGACGAACGGAAGGGCGGAGTTTCTCCGGGAGGAAAAGGTCAGTTTTGCGTTTCTTGACGGGGAGCCGCTCATTTTCTGAGGAGGCGCTTAAAATCCGGCTTTGCGCGAGTTTTGGACTCTTGAACGGAAAAGGGGTAATTTAAAATGAAGGTGACAGATACGGCTGATGTCTGCAGGGCTCCGGTCGGAGTTTTTGATTCCGGTGTAGGCGGGCTGACGGTAGCCAGGGAGATAATCAGAAATCTTCCGAACGAGAGGATTGTATATTTCGGCGATACGGCGCGGGTTCCGTACGGGAGCAAATCAAAGGATACGATCATCCGTTTTTCAAGACAGATCATCCGGTTTCTGCGGACGCAGAATGTCAAGGCGATCGTGATCGCCTGCAATACGGCGAGCGCGCTGGCGCTGGATGAGGTGGAAAAGGAGCTGGATATTCCGATCCTGGGCGTTCTGAAGCCGGGTGCGAAAGTGGCGGCGCAGACGACAAAGAACGGGAAAATCGGTGTGATCGGGACAGAAAGCACGATCAACAGCGGGATGTATAAAAAATTTATCTGTGAACAGAATCCGGATATCAGGGTATACGGTAAGGCATGCCCTCTTTTTGTGCCGCTTGTGGAAGAAGGATGGCTCAGGGATCCGGTCACGGAGGAGGTGGCGCGCCGATATCTGAGCGAGCTTCTGCAGGAAGGAGTCGACAGCCTGATTCTCGGGTGTACGCATTATCCTCTGCTGCGTTCGCTGATCCGGAAGATTGCGGGCGATTCCGTGAATCTGGTAAATCCGGCGTACGAGACGGCGAGAGAGCTGGGGGAACTGCTGCGGGCCGAGGGCCTGGAAAATCC
>CANQEC010000312.1 GCA_947594335.1 uncultured Lachnospiraceae bacterium | reverse complement strand
ACATGCGTCAGCGCCGCATACAGCTTTTTTTCCTGCTCCTCGAGAGCCCCACTGTTCTTTAAAAAAGAAAATCGCAGGGCTTCATTCCCGATTTCTGAACACAACATCGCCCTGGCTGTATCGAAAGAGCTCCCATTTACATCTTTCAGGCTGAGAAAGATTACCGGATATTTTCCCAGATACCGCTCGCATAAATCCTGTTCTTTCCATATTTCAAGTCCCTGAAACAGCGCAGGATCTGTTCCGTATTCAAAAAAATATCTGAGCATGCTCATATTGAGCGTCTTTCCAAAACGGCGCGGCCGGGTAAACAGAGTCACTTTGGACCATCCATTCAGCAGATCCCGGATAAATCCGGTCTTATCCACGTAATAGAATCCTTCCGTCCGGATATCCTCAAAATTTTCAATGCCCACAGGCAGCTTCCGAACCTCTCTCATGCGCTTCACCTCACATGCTTTTAATTTTACCACGGGCCGGATTACAAAACAAGCAGAGCTCCCGCTCTTTCTGCCCGGTTTTCCTGTGAAAATTGAGGTTCATCATTATTCCACATGGAGCAGAAATTAATCTCCATATCGTCAGCGGCAGACCGGAATCACCCCTTCGACCCGATCACAGCGCCTCCTCCCATCAGATTACCGTTTTTATCGTAAATATGCCCCTGCTTTTTCTTCCTTCAGCCGTGAACGCCTGGCCATCTCTCCCCACCCGTCATACTCCCTGAGCGCCTGCCCCAGGATTTCCGCGTCCGTCGGATAGCGGTAGGCTTTTCCGCCGATCCTCTGATATTTTTCGCTCCCTCTCCCGAGTACCAGGATCAGCGTCTTCTCGTTTCCACACCCGGCGACCGCCGTACAGATCGCCTGTTCCCGATCCTCGATACACTCACAGTCGCAGCCGACCAGCTCCACATAATCCCGCACTTCTTCACAGATTGTCTGCGCGCTCTCATCCATCGGATCGTCCGTCGTGAGATAAACCTTATCCGAGAAAAGGCCCGCGATCAGGCCCAGATCGCGTCTTCGGTTCAGTCCTTTTCCTCCCGGACAGCCAAACACGCTGACGATCCTGCTGTACTGGGAATATTCCTGGTATATCGCGTCGAACAGCCGCTCAAAGCTCAGCCGGTTGTGCGCAAAGTCCACAATCCCGCAGATTCTTCCATCAAGGCTGCAGAAAGTCTCCATCCGCCCCGGAACCTGGGTCCTCGCGAGCGCCTCCTTCATGCAGTGTACCGGTACGCCGTAAACATACGCCGCGGTGATCGCCGCCATCGCGTTTTCTATGTTAAACGCTCCCCTCATAGCAAGGCAGAAGTCCTCGCTGAACTGGTCGCACTCTGCCCGAAAAACCAGCTTCCCGTTTTCTCTGCGTATCCTGCTGCAGCGTACATCCGCAGACGGCGATCTGCCAAAGGTCACAACCCTCCCCGCTTTTCTGGCTGCTTTCAGAATCCGCCCGGACTCGTCCGAGTCGAGATTGACACAGGCCGTCTCCGTCTGGCGGAAGATCGACAGCTTTGAGCTGAAATAATCCTCAAAATCTCCGTGCTCCGCAGGACTGATGTGATCTTCCGAAATGTTCAGAAAAATCCCGACCGTAAACCGCAGCCCCTGCACTCTCCTGTATTTCAGCGCCTGGCTGGAGACTTCCATCGTGACATGGGAAAGTCCGTTCTGCTTCGCGTTCGCAAGGTGCTCATGCAGAACCAGCGCTTCCGGCGTCGTCATGGCCGAGTCCTCACGAATTTTCCCGTCGTAATTCTGCACTGTGGAGAGCAGTCCCGTCTCCTGTCCTCCCTTTTCCCGCTCCCACGCATCGAGCATCCCTTTCAGATACCAGGCGGTGGTCGTCTTTCCTTTCGTCCCTGTGATCCCGGTCAGAAGCGGCGTTCCCGGCTCATATTCAAAAAAATCCGCCGCGATAACCGCCATCGCTTTCCGGATCTCGCTGACAATAAAACCGGGGATGCCGCTCTGTTTTTCCCCGGACGCTCCTGCCTCCGCCATCCCGGCAGTTTTCCCGTCTTCCGGCTCCGCAAAGATCCGCTCCGCCGTTCTCCGATCCGCGACATACGCGATACATCCCGCCGCCGCGGCATCCCTCAGATATTTTACGTCAAAAGCCGCTCCTTTGCAGATAAATACCGTTCCCGGCTTCACCTCTCTGGAATCGTAGGTTATCCAGGAAATCTCCCGGTCCATATTATCCATGCTGTATCCACCATCCCTTTGCGCTTTTTCTTTCGCTCCCCTTTTTCCGGCTTTGCCGTGCGCTCCCTCTTCTTTGGCCCTGCTTTCTTTCCTGTCACTTTCCGCATTGATCTGATACACCAGCAGCCCCTGCTCATGCAGCAGCTTCTTTAAATCTTTTACCGTTTTCATAACTTGTCCTTTCCCGGAAGCTGTAAGCAAAACGCATCTTCGGCATTTTCCTGCGCCTTTTGTCACGATTCCCAAAGTGAGCCTTCCTTTTCAGAAAGATATTCCTCCAGCGTGATTCCTCTCTCCATGATCTCCTTTGCCGCTTCCTCTCCGACATAGCGGAAATGCCACGGCTCATAGCTGATCCCGGTTACGTCCTCTTTATTTTTCGGGTAGCGCAGGATAAATCCGTAATCCTGACAATGTTCCCGGAGCCACTGGTTCTCTTCGGTGTACTCCTGCGCGTCGTCCAGTATCTGATAGTCAAGCGAAACCACATCCACGGCCAGCCCCGTCTCATGCTCGCTGTGTCCCGCCGGCATTGTCTCGAGTGATTCCCTGTCATATGCCTCCTGCCAGGTCATCCCGTATTCCCGCATATCGCGCTCGATATCTTCCTCCAGAAGCCCCTCCTGATACTCGGCGCTCCGATATCCGGAGGCCACGACAAATTCCCGTCCGTCCTCTGAACCCGCAGTGAGCATGGCGCTTAAGGCGTCGTACATCTCGTCCGCCACGGACACTCTGCCGTTTTTGAGCCAGTGTTCATTTACTATGTAACCCTCGGGAATTGCATGATCCTTGTTCACCAGCATCAGGAAATCCACCTGTCCCGACTGGGAAAAGGAATCTTTCCCCGCGTTTTCTTCCGATGGGGCCAGAAGTTTCCCGCTGACGTTTTTTGCCGACGTCATGATCTTTC
>CANQEC010000311.1 GCA_947594335.1 uncultured Lachnospiraceae bacterium | reverse complement strand
TGTTCGCGCTGCCGCTCGGCCTCTATGCCATCGGGCTTTTTGTGACAAAGAGCAGGCTGAACTGGCTGACGTTCATCGCCATCCTCGGCTGCCTCCCGGCCTGCAAATCCCTGGTAAGCCTGATCATGATCCTGATGCAGAAACCGGTATCTGAGGAACTGCTGCATCAGGCAGAAAAAGCGGCGGGGAATCTCGTCTCTGCGTATGAGCTTGTATTTACCGCGTATGAGCACAATACGCCGGTTGACGCTCTGGTCGTCTGCGGGGATCAGGTGGTCTGCTATACGCCGGATCAGAAGACGGATTTGGCCTATATTGAAAAGCATGTTTCCCGGATTCTGACAGTAAACGGATTTCCGTCCGCCCAGGTCAGATTTTTTAAGGAGCTGAAACCGTACCTGCAAAGAGTCAGCCGCCTCAGGGAGAATCAGGAGAAATACCGGGAGGGACTTGAATTTCGGCCGGATGAACGCTATCCGGAGCTGTCGCGTGAGGAGCTGATCCTGCATACACTGTTTGCGATCGCGCTTTGAGCAGAGGGCACTGGCATGACGATACTGACGATTACGGAAAATGAAGCAGGACAGCGTTTTGACAAGCTTCTTGCGAAATATCTGAATGAAGCTCCAAAGAGCTTTCTGTACAAAATGCTCCGTAAAAAAAATATCACCTTAAACGGGAAAAAGGCTTCCGGGAGCGAAATACTTGCGCAGGGGGATGAGATCCGCCTGTTTCTTTCGGATGAAACCGTTGCGAAATTTCACACAGCGGGATTTGAAAAGGCCAGGGCGGCGCTTGAAGTTATCTATGAGGACGAGCATATTATCCTGATCAATAAACCGGCGGGGATGCTCTCGCAGAAAATGGATGAAAAGGAACCGTCCCTTTCCGAGTATCTGATCACCTATCTGATTGATTCCGGCTCTCTGACCGAACCGCAGCTTGCCGCGTTCCGGCCGGCTGTCTGCAGCCGCCTTGACCGGAATACGAGCGGGATCGTAATCTGCGGGAAAAGCCTTGCAGGACTGCAGGAAATGAACCGGCTCTTAAAGGAACGGTCCGTACATAAATATTACCGCTGTATCGTAAAGGGGGAGCTCTTGGGCGAGCGTTATCTGAAAGGGTATCTGAGCAAGGATCATAAGACAAACAAAGTGACTGTTTCCGACCGGCCATCCGGGGATGCGCGGCCGATTGAAACGAAATACAGGGCGGTCGCCGCCGCGAACGGACTTACGATGCTGGAAGTGCAGCTGATCACAGGGCGCAGCCATCAGATCCGCGCACATCTTGCATCCATCGGACATCCGATACTTGGAGATCCGAAATACGGCGATCCGGCGCAGAACGACAGGTACCGCCGGCTCTGCAAAGTAAAGTATCAGCTTCTCCATGCATACCGTGTGGAGTTTCCCAGGCTGGCCGGAAAATTCAGATATCTGTCCGGGAAAAGCTTCATGGCCCCGCTGCCGGAGCTTTACGGCAGAATCATGTCCTGATATAAATCCTGATACAGAAGAAAGGGCCGCGCGCAGTCTGATGTAAAAATGCCGCGGAAAGGAGAAACCAGACTATGTCTACGTGGAATTCCAGGGGAATGCGAGGCTCTACCCTCGAAGACCTGATTAACCGTACGAATGAATTTTATCGCGAGAAGGGACTTGCGCTGATCCAGAAAATACCGACGCCGATCACCCCGGTCAGGCTCGACAGTGAGCAAAGGCACATTACGCTCGCCTATTTTGAACAGAAGAGTACCGTGGATTATATCGGCGCCGTACAGGGGGTTCCTGTCTGCTTTGACGCAAAGGAGTGTACATTTGATACCTATGCGCTGCAGCACGTGCATTCGCATCAGATTGAATTTATGACGGAGTTTGAGAAGCAGGGAGGGATTTCCTTTCTGATTCTGTTCTATACCGCGAGAAACGAGCTTTTTTATCTTCCGCTGAAGGATCTGCTCGTATTCTGGGAGCGCGCCCAGAACGGAGGAAGGAAAAGCTTTCTTTACAGGGAGCTTGACCAGGACTATTATCTGCATCCGCACGGGGGCTGCCTTGTTCCGTATCTTGACGGCCTGGCGCTTGATCTGTCCACAAGGGATTGACAAGAAAAGATGAATCCTGTATAATGCGATATGCTGTTTTGCGTGATAGCATGATAGCACGTTAATTTGTGAAAGACATATTCCGTCTGCCAAAGCGCCGCTTCCAGGCGGCGGTGTCTGAGCGCGGGATATGAATATCTGGAAGGAAGAGATATCATGCAGAAAATTCTCCATACACCGGAAGGGGTAAGGGATATTTATAACAGGGAATGCGAACAGAAGCTGCTTCTGCAGGATATGCTGCATTCGGAGATCCGGTCGTTCGGCTACCGGGACATTGAGACGCCGACCTTTGAGTTTTTTGATGTTTTCGGCAAGGAAGTCGGAACGATTCCTTCGAAAGAGCTTTACAAGTTTTTTGACCGGGAGGGGAACACGCTGGTGCTGAGGCCGGATTTTACCCCCTCGATCGCGCGGGCCGCGTCCCGCTATCTGCTTGGACAGAAAATGACGCTCCGCCTGACCTATCTTGGGAATACCTATATCAACAATTCGAGCTATCAGGGACGCCTGAAAGAGACGACGAACATCGGGGCGGAAATGATCGGGGACGACAGCGCGGACGGGGACGCGGAGATTGTCGCGCTTGTAATAAGAACGCTTCTGAAGTCCGGGCTGAAGGAATTTCAGGTGAGCCTCGGGCATGCGGGCTTTTTCCGCTCGCTTGCGGAAGAGGCGTGCCTGGATGCCGGCCTTACATCGGAGCTGAAGCAGCTGATCTCGAACAAAAATACGTTCGGCGTCGGAAAGCTGCTGGCCGCTTCTTTGATCAGCGAAAAGCAGCGTCTGGTATTTGAGGAGATTCCGCGGCTTTTCGGCGGAGAGGAAGCTCTTGTGCGGGCCGAATCGCTCACCAGTTGTCCGGAGGCCCTGGCGGCGATCGCACGTCTTCGGGAAATATACCGGATACTGAAAATATACGGCGTGGAGCAGTATGTCTCTTTTGATCTTGGAAATCTGAGCCGGTATACCTATTACACCGGGATCTTTTTCCGGGCCTACACGTTTGGAACGGGCGACGCGA
>CANQEC010000310.1 GCA_947594335.1 uncultured Lachnospiraceae bacterium | reverse complement strand
GCGGAAACCGAGCTCATACAGGGCAAGCACGACCAGACGCGCGATAACCAGCGCTGTGAACATGGAGATCACAATACCGAGAGCCAGCGTCTGAGCAAAGCCCTTAACGCTTCCGGTACCCATTGCGTTCAGCACGAACGCCGCGATCAGCGTTGTGATATTGCCGTCAAGGATTGCGGAAAGCGCCTTTTTGAAACCGATCGTGATTGAAGCCCTGACCGGCCTTCCGGCCGCGATCTCCTCGCGGATACGGGCATAGATAATAACGTTCGCATCAACGGCCATACCGATGCCCAGGATGATACCGGCGATACCCGGAAGGGTCAGCGTCATGTCAAAGGCATTCAGCGCGACGATAACCAGCGCCGTATAGATCAGCAGACAGAAGCCTGCGACAACACCCGGCAGCGCATAGACAAAAATCATGAAGATGATCACGACCGCAAGACCGATCGCACCGGCGATCAGGCTCGTCCGGATCGCATCCTCGCCAAGCTGGGCGCCGACCACATTGGAGCGGATCTCCTCAAGCTCCAGAGACAGAGAACCGATGCGGATGAAGGACGCAAGATTCTGCGCTTCCTCCGCGTCTGCCATTCCCGTGATGATCGCGGAACCGTCCGTGATCGCTTCGTTGACTCTCGGAGCGCTGATCACTTCGTCGTCGTAGACGATCTCGATCACATTGCCCACATTCTCGGAAGTAGCCTTGGCAAACGCTTCTTTTCCGTCGCTGGTCAGATCAAGCTGGACAACGTACTCGCTTCTCTTTGTCGTCTGATCCTGCTGTGTTCCCGCGGAAGCGGAAGCCACCTGCGTACCCTCGAGCACAACCGTGCCGTCGGAAAGGCGGAACTGCAGGGAACCTGGCTTGCCAAGCTCTTCAAGGATCGCGTTCGCATCGGTAACACCGGGGATCTCGATGTTGATCCGGTTGCTGCCCTCCTGATATACATGCGCCTCCGTGCTGTAGCCGTCAACACGCTGCTGCAGCTTGTGGACCGTATCGTTCATATCCTCTGAGGACGGATTTTCGTCTCCGACCGTCTGGTAAGTGATGCTGACACCGCCGGAAAGGTCCAGGCCCAGAATGATGTTGCGCGCCGAGCCGGTACCGGTCTTTCCGATACCAAACACAGACGTGTAAACCAGAACCAGCAGCAGTATCAGCATACCGCCAATTGTGATTTTTGCCTTTTTCTTGTTCATTGTATTTCTCCTTCTTTATTCTTTGTCAGCCAAAGCTGCTTTAATCATCAGCGCGCACTCCACACGCTTGCGCTGGAGTTCGCATCCGATGTCATATGCGTCCTGAATCGTGCCGTGGAAATTGTAGGAATTTGCCGCGCAGCCTCCGCTGCAGTAAAATTTCGCGAAGCAGTTCCTGCATTTTTCCTTCGTATAGACGTTGCAGCATTTGAATTCATCGGCAATATCCTGCCGGGTAATCCCCTCATCCACGTTCCCCATCAGATATTTCTCCTGTCCGACAAACTGATGACAGGGATAAAGATCACCCCACGGAGTGACCGCAAGATATTCCGTCCCGGATCCGCAGCCTGACAGACGCTTATACACGCATGGACCTCCGGTGAGATCCATCATAAAATGGAAGAACGTAAATCCGTTCCCCTCCCGCCCGCGGCGCACCATCTCGGCCGCGAGACGGTCATACTCCGCGAAGATCTGCGGCAGGTCCTCTTCCCTGAGCGCATACTCCTCCGATTCCGGCGCAACCACAGGCTCAATGGATATCTGCTCAAAGCCAAGATCCGCAAGATGCATGACATCCTCTGAAAAATCAAGGTTGTGCCTTGTAAACGTGCCGCGCACATAATAATTTTTCTGCCCGCGGCTCTCGGCAAATTTCTGAAATTTCGGAAGAATCAGATCATAGCTGCCCTTTCCTTTCCGGAACGGACGCATATAATCATGAACTTCCTTTCTGCCGTCGATACTCAGCACCACATTCGCCATTTCCCGGTTGCAGAACTCCATCACTTCATCGTCGAGCAGGACGCCGTTCGTCGTCAGCGTGAAGCGGAAATTCTTATTGTGAAGCTTCTCCTGCTCTCTGCCGTAAGCGACAAGGTCCTTTACCACCTGCCAGTTCATCAGCGGCTCTCCTCCGAAGAAATCAACCTCCAGATTCCGCCGCGTGCCGGAATTTGCAATCAGAAAATCAAGGGCCTTCTTTCCGACCTCAAAGCTCATCAGGGCTCTCCGGCCATGATATTCCCCTTCCTCCGCGAAACAGTAGCGGCAGGCAAGGTTGCAGTCATGAGCGATGTGGAGGCAAAGCGCCTTCACAACCGTCTTTCGCGCCTTGAAATCCATGATTGCTTTCTCATAGATATCCTCGGTAAAAAGGACGCCCTCTTTTTTGAGCTCTTCGCATTCCTCAAGCGCTTCCTCAACTTCACTGCTGTCGTATTTATTTTTCAGTCTTTCTTTTACAGACTCCCGGGGTACTCCCGCGTCAAGCAATTCTATTACATCATAAACCAGGTCATCTGCGACATGAACGGCGCCGCTGTTCACATCGAGTACAATGTTGTATCCATTGTTCCTGTACTGATGAATCACATGCATTCCCCGCTTTCTCTTTCATATCATAACTGAGCAGGAAACGGTTTTCCTCCTGCCCGCCACGCGGCCTGCGTACTGCGCCAGCAGCTGATTTCTCTGTGCAGGCCTGCACAATATATAAGAGAGAGAGCAGCGGTCCGGCCGCTGCTCTTCTCTCCCGACCTGTCTCTATTTATTGCTTTCGCATGTCTGATTTCCTACCGTGCAGGATGTCTTGCATGCAGACTGGCAGGATGTCTGGCACTCGCCGCAGCCGCCCTTCTTCAATGTGTTCTGCAAAGACTTTGTATTCAGTGTCTTAATATGTTTCACGACGTCTGACCCCCTTCTCATTATGATGATTCTGCCAGCCGAAACACAGAACAATCAGAGATTACAGTTCGCTCTTTTTCAGGCTGCGGATTGCAGCAGTCTGAATTTCGCTGAACCATAACACAGAAAACTCTGCCGGATGACCTGTGGATTATTGTATCACAGAAGATTCCAAATTGAAAGTATTATTTTTCAGCTTTTTACGCAAGATTCCGGATTGAAAACTACCTGTTTTC
>CANQEC010000309.1 GCA_947594335.1 uncultured Lachnospiraceae bacterium | reverse complement strand
CGAAAAAATCCGTGCGGAATACGGAGGGCTTGTCATATATACGGCGAAAGGACAGAGCAAGGAAGAGAAGAAAGGTTACGGACCTGAGGATATGATCCATTCGATCCGTGTGCAGACGGAAAATATCCGGATCAGGATCCGGACTGTCGAGAGCGGCCCCGTGCGCATTTATTTTAAACCGCGGGAGGGACAGGATATCATCACCTGCAGCGAGGAGAATGGCGTAATTTCGTTTGAACACAAAATGAAGGGGACTTTTCGTCTGAGCTGGCTGAATATATTTCTCGATTTCAATGTCCTGATACTGGAAATCCCCTCCTCCTTTGCCGGAAATCTCTGGATTAAGACCACAAACGCTTCAATCAAGGGGAGCGGCATGATGAATCTCTCGATGGCGGAGCTGATCAGTACCAACGGAAGGATCAAGATCGAGAACAGCAGAATTGACCGGCTGAATATCCGCTCGAATAACGCGCGGATCGAACTTGCCAATTTGGGCGGGAGCAGAGCGGAGGCTGTAGCGGGGAACGGATTTATCGCGGCGAAAGAGTGTAAATTCCCGGAACAGATTTTGCTTGAAACGCAGAACGGCACATTGAGCGGAAAAAATCTGATCAGCGATAACCTTGTGTTTCAGACCGGAAACGGGCTGATCAGCGGCACTGTCATTGGAAATATTGAGGATTACAACATCGACTGCAGTACGATCAATGGATTTTGCAACCTGGAAAGCAGTTATGCGTCCGGAAGGCAGAAAAATCTGAAGGCGAAGACGCATAACGGAAGGATTCAGATTGATTTTGTGCTGTGAAAAAGGAGCTGCCCAAAAGGCAGCTCCTTAAATATTCAGATGACATATCTGCGAATCTTATTTCTTCTTCTGAAGGATCCGAATGGAGTTCAGTATGCACAGAACCGCAACTGCCGTGTCGGCAAATACAGCGATCCACATGGAAGCAATTCCGCCAAGTCCAAGAAGAAGGATCAGAACCTTGACGCCAAGGGCAAGGATGATATTCTGCCATGCAATACGGCTGGTCATCTTTGCGATCTTGAGCGCAACCGGAATAGATTCCATATTTGAATTCATGAATACCGCGTCAGCAACCTCAATGGCTGCGTCAGCACCGTTGCCCATTGCGGCTCCGACATCCGCCGCTGCAAGAACCGGCGCGTCGTTGATACCGTCGCCTACGTACATAACAGAATCATAAGATCTGCGGATATTGATCAGCTCGGTCAGTTTATCCTGCGGCATAAGTTTTGCACGCACTTCATCGATGCCTGTCTCAGCTGCAACTGCTTCCGCACTCTCAGCGGAGTCGCCGGTGAGCATTGCCGTTGTGATTCCCATCTCCTTAAGGCTGGAGACTGAGAAACGGGCGTCGGACTTAATCGTATCGGAAATCACGATATGTCCAAGGAATGTGCCTCCGCATGCGACCAGAACCTCGGTACCGTAGGTGCTGTGCGTGTAATCGGAGAGATCCACTCTGTAGCGGTTCATCAGCTTGGCGTTTCCGACAAGGATCAGTCCGTCCGGAGAATCCACGCGGATACCGTAGCCTGCGATCTCCTCAGCGTTCTCAGGTCTGGTCAGTTCCAGCTTCATGTTGTTCGCTGCGTTCACGATGCTTGTCGCGATCGGGTGAGTGGAGATCAGTTCGCATTCAGCGGCGATGCCGAGCAGCTTCTTGGCTGTCATCTCGCCTGCCGGGATGATGTCCTGTACAACAAAGTTGCCTTCCGTGACCGTACCGGTCTTGTCCAGGATAACTGCCTTAACACCAGCCATACGCTCCATTGCAAGGCCGCCCTTGAAGAGGATGCCAAGCTTTGAGCCGGCGCCGATACCTGAATAGAAAGTAAGCGGTACACACAGAACCAGCGCGCACGGGCAGCTGATTACGAGGAAGGTAAGCGCGGTGTATACCCAGTGTCCCCAGTTGCCTGTGAACAGGGACGGAAGGATCGCGGTCAGAACAGCAAGAGCTACCACGCACGGTGTGTAGATCTTTGTGAAACGGGTAACAAAGCGGTCGATCGACGGCTTGCTCGCCGCTGCGCTCTCGACGGAATCAAGGATTCTGGAAACCATGGATTCCTCCAGAGTCTTCTCAACACGGACCTTGAGCTGGCCGGTCGTGTTGACACAGCCGGAGATAACCTCGTCGCCGGATTTGACGTTGACCGGAATCGGCTCGCCTGTGATCGGCGCGGTGTCGATATTGCTTTCGCCTTCGACTACAACACCGTCAAGCGGGATTCTGTCGCCCGGCTGAACAAGGATGATCTCGCCTACCTGAGCATCGGAAGCGGAGATAACCTGCAGACCGCCTTCTACCAGGAGATTGACAACCTCAGGACGCATATCCGCGGTATCCATGATCTGGCGGCGGCTTCTCTCAACTGCCTTGGCCTCGAAGAACTCGCCGATGCAGTAGAAGAGCATAACGACGACCGCTTCCGGATATTTGCCGATCGCGAACGCGCCGAGCGTTGCAACGCTCATCAGGAAATACTCGTCAAATACGATACCCTTCGCAAGGTTCCTCGCAGCGGTAAGGACAACTCTGCCGCCGAGAAGAATGTAGGCGATGATGTAGATCGGAAGGGTAACGATCAGTCCCTGTCCCTGCAGGGATACGATGCCGGCAACAAGTAAGAGAAGCGCACCTCCGATGATGGAAACAAGGCTTCTGACATCATCGGTCACAGCTTTCGTGCTGGTCTTGCCTGCCTCGATCGGAAGAATGTCCGCACTCTTCGGCGCGGTGTCTTTCGGGATAACCTCGATCTTGTCATCGACAGCAGCGCAGATCTCCTTGTACTGCGGAAGGAGACGGTCAGGATTCGTACCCGTGACTTTGAGCTGTTTTGTTGCGAATGAAACTGTGGCGCTCATAACATCACCGAGTGCGCTGATCTGACGCTCGATCCTGGTGGCATTTCCGGCATTGTTCAGGTTTTTGAGCAGATAAGTCTTTGTGGTGGACGCCTTCCTGGGGTCATCCTTCGGAACCACTCTGACTGCGGACTCAATATCTGTACAGATATCCTGAATCCTCGGAAGAAGAACCTCCTGATTGTCCGCTACAAGATGAAGCTGTCTGGTCGTATGTGTGATCGACGCGTAGGAAACACCAGGCAGCTCC
>CANQEC010000308.1 GCA_947594335.1 uncultured Lachnospiraceae bacterium | reverse complement strand
CTCCTGCTTTTTCCACTTCCGCGATTGCTGTTTTTTTCATCGGAATGCGGCAGTTTTTGTTGCTTCCAAACTCGACGATGCAGTCTTCATCCGTGATATCGATCACCACACCGTAAAATCCGCTGGTCGTCACGATCGTGTCGCCGACTTCAACGGACGCAATGAGCGCCGCCATCCTCTTCTGCTCTTTCTTCTGCGGACGAATTGCAATAAAGTACATCAGAGCGCCAAGAAATACGATGTAGATTACCATCGTAATAAGCGGCATTCCGCTGCCTGCCGCTGCCCCTTCCGCCATTACATTCATCATCATCTGCGTTTCCTCCTTCTATTGTACGCAGCCGCTGCCGACTGCACTAAGTACAATAATACACAATCTGCCCCTTTTCATCAAGCACTTTTTCCTTATTTTCACGTTATTTTCCAAAAAACCTTAATTTTCCCGCGAGGCAAGATAGCGGGCCGTTTTTTCTTTTTTAAATGTCTGGTAGCATCCCGCGTCGATCGCGTCCCGTATTTCTTCCATCAGATGATTGTAAAAATACAGATTATGCAGAACGCACAGCCGCATGCCGAGCATCTCCTTTGCCTTCAGAAGATGGCGGATATAGGCCCGGCTGTAGCTGCGGCAGGCCGGACAGCCGCAGCCTTCCTCGATCGGCCTGTCGTCCAGCTCATACTTCGCGTTAAACATGTTCAGCTTCCCGTCCGATGTATAGACATGTCCGTGGCGCCCGTTCCTGCTCGGATATACGCAGTCAAAGAAATCGACGCCGCGGTCAACCGCCTCCAGAATATTGACCGGCGTTCCCACCCCCATGAGATACGTCGGCTTGTCCGCGGGCAGATACGGAACGACCGCGTCCAGAATCCGGTACATCTCCTCATGAGTTTCTCCGACCGCAAGACCGCCGATTGCATAGCCATCCAGATCCAGATCGGAGATCCTCTTTGCGTGCTCAATCCTGATATCTTCGTAAACCGCTCCCTGATTGATCCCGAACAGCAGCTGATGCGGATTGATCGTATCCTCAAGGCTGTTCAGCCTGCGCATCTCCTCCTTGCACCGGATGAGCCAGCGCGCCGTGCGGTCCACGGAGTTTTGGACGTACTCACGCTCCGCCACGCTCGAAGGGCACTCGTCAAACGCCATCGCAATGGTGGACGCGAGGTTTGACTGGATCTGCATGCTCTGCTCCGGTCCCATAAAGATCTTTCTTCCGTCCACATGGGAGTGGAAATATACGCCCTCCTCCTTTATCTTCCGCAGATTTGCAAGTGAGAATACCTGAAATCCGCCGGAATCTGTCAGAATCGGCCTGTCCCAGTTCATAAACCTGTGCAGTCCTCCCAGCTTCTTTACAATCTCATCCCCTGGCCGCACATGCAGATGATATGTGTTGGAAAGCTCGATCTGCGTCCCTATTTCGCGCAGATCCGTCGTCGCCACCGCACCCTTGATCGCAGCTGCCGTGCCGACATTCATAAATACCGGTGTCTGCACCGTTCCGTGGACTGTCTCAAATACGGCACGCTTCGCCCTGCCGTCACGTTTTATAATCTTATACATAGAATTCTCCCCGCCTTCACATTTGCAGGCATGTTACCATAAACAGAGAAGATTTTCAAGCAGTGCGCGCATCAACTTTTGAGCACTTCCTTAACACCCGCATGTTTTTCAGTATTTCTCCGCAAGTTTTCTTTTTTTTGCATAAATTTGCCTCGTTTTCTTTCCGTTTCAGCCATTTTTTTTGCGAAATTGTTACATATGCTTTCCCCGGATTCCCTGTTTGGTTTTGCTGCGCCATAATTCACAGGCGCTCCGGCAGAATTTGTTATGCGCAATCCATTTGAAAAATTTCGACAAATGTTTTATACTAGGGACTGAGTTTTATATATTTCTGATCTGAAAAGGAGGCGCAGACTATTTCTGCACAAACATACATGGAGACAACATCAATACATACGCTTGGAATCGACATCGGTTCCACCACAGTTAAGATTGCTGTCCTTAGCCCGAAGCAGGAGCTTCTGTTCTCCGATTATAAAAGGCACTATGCAAATATCCAGGAAACACTCGGAGCGCTGATCGGCAAAGCGCTGGATCTGCTCGGGGATCTTCCGGTATCACCCGTGATCACAGGTTCCGGCGGCCTGACCCTTGCCAATCATCTTGAGGTTCCGTTTGTCCAGGAGGTCATAGCCGTGGCATCCTCTCTTCAGCATTTTGCTCCGCAGACGGATGTCGCAATCGAACTTGGCGGAGAAGATGCCAAGATCATCTACTTTGAAGGCGGAAGCGTGGAGCAGCGGATGAACGGAATCTGTGCCGGGGGCACCGGTTCATTCATTGACCAGATGGCCTCCCTTCTGCAGACAGATGCGTCGGGACTGAACGATTATGCCCGGCATTATACGTCTCTCTATTCGATCGCAGCACGCTGCGGAGTGTTCGCAAAATCAGATATTCAGCCCCTGATCAACGAGGGAGCGACAAAAGAAGATCTCTCCGCATCCATTTTCCAGGCCGTCGTCAATCAGACGATCAGCGGTCTTGCCTGCGGAAAACCAATCCGCGGCCACGTCGCGTTTCTTGGCGGCCCGCTGCATTTTCTTTCAGAGCTGCGCGAAGCGTTTATCCGCACTCTGAAGCTGGACGAAGAACACGCAATTATTCCCGAAAATTCACATTTGTTTGCGGCGATCGGCTCCGCCCTCAACGCAAAACCGGAACGTTCGTCCACAACGCTCGGCGGCATGATGAAAAAGCTCTCATCCGCTATCCATATGGAATTTGAGGTCGCGCGCATGGAGCCGCTCTTTGCATCGCAGCAGGACTACGATCTGTTTCTGGCGCGCCAGAACTGCAATACGGTGCAGACATCCGATCTCTCCTCATACCGCGGCAGATGCTATCTCGGCATCGACGCCGGCTCCACGACAACCAAAGCTGCCCTTATCGCCGAGGACGGCTCTTTGCTGTACTCATTTTACAGCAACAACAACGGAAGCCCGCTGCGCACGACGATCCGCGCAATGCAGGAGATCTACCGCGTTCTCCCTGACGGCGCCGAAATTGTCTGGTCCTGCTCGACCGGCTACGGCGAGGCTCTGATTAAGGCGGCTCTTCTGCTCGACGAAGGCGAGGTGGAAACTGTCTC
>CANQEC010000307.1 GCA_947594335.1 uncultured Lachnospiraceae bacterium | reverse complement strand
AATCCTTTCGCGGCGGTCACGCCTCCTGCTATTTCTCTCATAATAGTTCTCCTCTTTCTGTACGAAGGTCCCTCTCTACGGGAACATCGGCACCTGCTGCAGACCGAGCGATTCCTCCAGTCCAAACATGAGATTCATGTTCTGCACTGCCTGTCCCGCCGCGCCTTTGACAAGATTATCCATCGCGCCCATCATGATCACACGCTTCGTGCGCGGATCAATTTTGAAATTCACATCCACGTAATTGCTGCCTTCCACCCACTTTGTCTGCGGGCAGACATCCTGATCAAGCACGCGCACAAAACGCTCCTTGTCATAGTATCTGTCATAGACGGCCTTTACTTCTTCATAGGTCACTTCTTTTTTCAGTGATGCGTAAGCCGTGATTAGGATTCCCCGCTGCATCGGAACGAGGTGCGGCGTAAAGTTCAGCACCACGGGCTCTCCTGCCACATAGCCAAGCTGTTCCTCGATCTCCGGTGTATGGCGGTGGCTCGCGACGCCGTACGCCTTGATATTCTCGTTGACCTCGCAGAACAGATTGTCGGTCTTCGCCCCGCGCCCCGCGCCGGAGGTGCCGGACTTCGCGTCGATGATGATCGTCGAAGGATCGATCAGCCCTTCCGCAAGCAGCGGATAGATGGAAAGCGTACTGCAGGTCGGATAGCAGCCCGGATTCGCGACCAGTCTCGCTGTCTTTACTTTTTCCCGGTTGATCTCGCACAGTCCGTAGACGGCTTCCGCAAGATACTGCGGCGACTTATGCTCAATTTTGTACCAGTCTTCGTATATTTTTACATCCTTGATCCGAAAGTCCGCGCTCAGGTCAATTACCTTTGCCTTTCCCAGGATCTCTTCTCCCATCATGGAAGCGCAGAACCCCTGCGGTGTTGCCGTAAAGATCACATCGGCCCGCTCGGCCAGTTCTTCCATATTATCATCCATGCACGGCGCGTCCACGATCTGAAACATGTTCTGATAGATCGACGCGTATCTCTGATCCACATAACTTCTGGAACCGTACCAGACAATCTCCGCTTCCTTATGCCCGAGCAGCAGCCGGACAAGCTCCGCTCCCGCATATCCTGTAGACCCAATGATTCCTGCTTTTATCATGATTTCTTATTCCTCCCCGAAACTGCAGGCTAATTTGCTTCATTCAGAAAATCATTTCCTATCATATACCATCAAATTGCGGATGTAAAGAGTTTTTTGACGTATATTTATACATTTCTATTGTATATTATTCTGTGCAATTTGGTAATACTGACTAATTTTAAATTTGTGCTTGCATATTTATGATGCTTGCGTTATAGTAGGTCGGAACAGATTTCCATTGATCAGAACATCATACCATTTTGAGGAGGATATTACTATGAAAGAGAAGGTAGTTCTCGCATACTCCGGCGGACTTGATACGACCGCCATCATTCCGTGGCTTAAAGAGCATTTTGACTACGAGGTTATCTGCTGCTGCATCAACTGCGGGCAGGGAAACGAACTTGACGGACTTGAAGAAAGGGCAAAGCTGTCAGGAGCTTCCAAATTATATATTGAAGATATTATAGACGAATTCTGCGACGAGTACATCATGCCGTGCGTAAAGGCCGGTTCTGTCTACGAGCACAAATATCTGCTCGGCACCTCCATGGCCCGTCCGGCGATCGCGAAAAAGCTTGTGGAAATCGCGCGCAAGGAGAACGCTTCCGCAATCTGCCACGGCGCTACCGGCAAGGGAAATGACCAGATCCGTTTTGAGCTCGGCATCAAAGCTCTCGCCCCTGATCTTAAAATCATCGCTCCGTGGAGAATGACCGATGTCTGGACCATGCAGTCCCGCGAGGATGAGATCGAATACTGCCGCCAGCACGGGATCAATCTTCCGTTCTCCGCGGACTCCAGCTACAGTCGCGACAGGAACCTCTGGCATATCAGCCACGAAGGTCTCGAACTTGAGGATCCCGCGAACGAGCCGAACTATGAGCATCTTCTCGTTCTCGGCGTCACGCCGGAGAAAGCGCCGGACGAGCCGGAATACGTGACCATGACGTTCGAGGCCGGCGTTCCGAAGTCCCTGAACGGCAAAGCGATGAAAGTCTCCGAGATCATCACCGAGCTGAACGCGCTCGGCGGAAAACACGGCATCGGTATCGTGGATATCGTCGAGAACCGTGTCGTCGGCATGAAATCGCGCGGCGTCTATGAGACTCCCGGCGGAACAATCCTGATGGAAGCGCATGAGCAGCTTGAGGAGCTCGTGCTTGACCGCGAGACTCTGGAGATGAAGAAGAGGCTGGGCAGCCAGTTTGCGCAGACTGTCTATGAAGGAAAATGGTTCACGCCGCTGCGCGAAGCAATCCAGGCATTTGTGGAATCCACACAGAAATACGTGACCGGCGAAGTGAAATTCAAACTCTACAAAGGCAATATCATCAAGGCCGGCACTACCTCACCGTATAGCCTGTACAGTGAGTCTCTCGCAAGCTTTACGACCGGCGATTTGTACGACCACCACGACGCGGACGGCTTCATCACACTGTTCGGCCTGCCGCTGAAGGTCCGGGCGATGAAGATGGCCGAGGCACAGAAGAACGATTAAATACCGAACGGGCAGGAGGCGTTTTTTCCTCCTGCCCGTTTGTGCGCCAGCAGCAATTTCCCTTACACGGGCCTGCGCATCACAGAAAAAAACGGGGATGCGGTACCAAAGCAGTACCTCATCCCCGCGCGTGTTTTTTGATTATTCCGCGTCAAGTCCGTCAATATATTCATCCAGAGCCGATGTATCCAGCGTATAAGTCTCAAGAACCGCCGTATTCTCGTCTGACTGCTTTACGCCCGTATAAACAGACATTCCTACCCATCCGACTATGATGACTGCGATCGCCGCCAATCCGATCTTTGTGAGCATCCACTCTCTTTTTTCTTTTTTGATGATCTTTGCGCGGTTGCGCTTTTCCTCTTTATAACGATCAACTTTTTCCTGACTCATATGTGTATCTCTCCTTTAACCGATTTTTACATTCGCACGGGCAGCGCAAAACAGCCTCTTACGTACATAAAACAGTATACACGATTCCGAAAATTTTTCAAGCCTATTTCTCCTGAAACCATCCGCCTGTTACCGTTCACTCCCTTGCAGGTCGTGAACGTAACAGCGCTCCGCGATGCACAG
>CANQEC010000306.1 GCA_947594335.1 uncultured Lachnospiraceae bacterium | reverse complement strand
AGGATGGTCGCCGCCGTTACGATCCTCTGGCTTCTTCAGAAGCCGCAGAACGACATCCGCGTCAGCCACGTCTCAGAGCTGAAACCGCGGACCGGCCTGATCAAAAAAATTCTGTACATAGGCATCCCCAGCGGCATCGAAAGCAGCATGTTCCAGATGGGCAAGCTGACACTCCAGAGCCTTGTCTCCACACTGGGAACGGCATCCATCGCCGGATACGCGGTCGCCTTCAACCTTGTGACTTTCCTCTATCTGCCGGGCAACGCGATGGGACTTGGGATGACGACCGTCGTAGGCCGATGCGTCGGCGCCAGAGAACCGGAGCAGGCAAAAAGCTATGCCTGGAAACTGGTTTTCATAGACTACGCGTTTCTTGCGGTGCTGGCTCCCGTTCTCGGGATCGGGCGCGGCCTCTGGATCGCCATCTACCACCTTTCCGGAGAATCGGCCCGGATCGCAGGCGGTCTGGTGCTCTCGCACTGCATTGCCATGCTTATCTGGCCGCTCGCCTTCCTGCTGCCGTACGCGCTGCGGGCCGCGAATGACGTAAAGTTTACAACCTTTGTCGCCATCTTTTCCATGTGGGTTTTCCGCGTATCCCTGGCGTACCTGTTCGTCAAATACATGCACCGCAGCATCCAGTACATCTGGTACGCCATGTATATCGACTGGATTTTCCGCATGATCGTGTTCCTGTGGAGGTTCCGGGGATACGCCGGCCGGATCCGGCAGATCGGAATCTAGCGGCGTTTTCTGCTTCGTTTCGGTCGGTTCTGAGTGCCACCCGGCACTCAGAACTTAACGGAACGTAATTCCGTTATGGAGGTCATCAAAAACGAAGAAGTGCGTCAGCATTTCCTTATCTTTATCATACATTTTTTCCTGTAAAACGCTGTTCCGCAGCATACAACATCAAGATAGCTGTCCTCCTGAAGCTCCTCGGCATACTGTCTGTCTGCAATCTGTTTTAAAGCCTCCCCGCATTTGCTTTCCAGTCCCTCTGAACTTCCGGCAGCCTTGAATTCAAAAATGGCGGCTCTTGCGTTATCTGCATCCACAACGGTTATATCTGTCCTTCCTGTGCCGTTTTCCCGGTTGGATTTCACCTCATATGGAGAAACCGCAAAGATACCCGCAAGAAAAGCATGATAAAAGGACTCACTGTAATCATAATAGCTGATTGTCTTGAACAGCAGCCTTGAAAAAACTTTACTCAGTCCCTCTTCATCACAGTTCCACAGCAGAGTGCTTATCTCACTTAACACAGCCGGCACAACATCTCTTGAGAACCACTGAGCAATACTGTTTTCAAAAATCAGCCTGACCTCTTTATTGGGAATTTTAAACTCCGCTTCATCTGTCGCCACATCCACATGCACAGGCGTAAGATAACCAGTCAGGTACAAAACACTCCAGAAGTTATGCTCTGTGCCTGTCAGATCCTCATAAGTCAGATTCTCATTGACCTGTGTCTTTATTGTTCCGCCGCCCAGAAGAGCAGAAAGCTGTTCCTTAATCCCGGCGTTGTTTTTTGTGAGGAACTGGCGGATTATATCATTGCCGCTTGTGTTGGCCCAGAAATTTTTCGGCTTTGCCTCCGGATCATACTGCAGCTGAGATATATAATTAACCACATCCCAGGGACAATAAACCTCAGCTTCGCCAAAATGATAACCGTCATACCATTCCCTTATGGAATCTTTTGCCTGCGTCAGACCGGTATCTTTAAGGATCCTGTTTATCTCAGAATCGGTAAAGCCAAAGTATTCGTCAAAACGGCTGTCCGAAATCGAGTCCACATACAGGTTGTTGAGACCGGTAAAAATACTCTCCTTCGCTATGCGAAGGCAGCCTGTGAGAACTGCAAATTTCAGACAGGGATTTGTCTTGAGCGCAGCGCCGAGGAGCAGGCCTATCACATCCGCTATCTCCCTGTAATAACCGTTGGCAGCGCCCCTGGACATCGGAACATCGTACTCATCGACAAACAGTATCACACCTGTTCCATAATACTGCTCCAACAGCTTCGTAAGCAAAAGCAGGGAATTGCAAAGCTCCGTTTTACTCGGATTTCTAAATAATATACGGTTAAACATCTTCCTGTCTGTCTCAGACATGTCTTTTTCCAAAAGATAGCAATGATCATCATATAACTGAGAGATTACGTAAACCAGTCCTTCATACGCATCTGAAAAAGCCAGACTGGAAATATTTTTTAACGTAATGAATATCGTTGGATACCGATTCATCCAGTTTTCACAGAGTTCTTTCTCCGCCGAGATTGCCAGACCATCGAACAACGACCTGCTGTCTTTCCTTATATCAAAAAAACAGTTCAGCATGTCGATATTCAGAGATTTCCCGAAGCGTCGGGGGCGGGTAAACAGATTTACCTTCCCCCTGCTGCGCAAAAGGTCTCTGATAAATAAGGTCTTGTCCACATAATAAAAATCTTCCTGTGAAAGCTCTTCAAATCTTTCAATCCCGATCGGAAGTTTTTTCTTCATAAAACAACCTTCCTCCTCAAGTGAACTGCCCATTGCCGCCAAAGCCAGTGAAATGGCAGCAGCATTATTCAAAATTTTCTCATAAGCTCCAAAGCGAGATTCCGGACTGCATACATAAATATCTTCTGCCGTGAATCTTCTGTATTTGTAGTATATAGTATGATGTATTTTCCGTCAAGATAAGACGGGATTTCCATATTAATTCTTGACATCGCGCGGCAGAAAAAGTATAATAAACCTTAGTTAGTAGTTTTTAAAACTATGTTCTGGAGAGTGCGGAGCTTCGATTCTGAAAATGTCTGCCGAAACAGATTCGGAGCCCGCGCAGGACTCGCCAACGAGTCCTGAATATTTTTTAAAGCGAGGTCCGGATATGAAATACAAGATCGTGGCGGATTCATCTGCCAATATTTATGAAAAAGAAGGGATAAATTTTTCCAGTGTTCCGCTGAAGATCGTGACTTCCGAGAGGGAATATACCGATACAAAAGATGCAGATATTGAAGAGATGGTGACATATCTGCACGGATACAAGGGACGTTCCAGCACTTCCTGTCCCAACATCCACGACTGGCTGGATGCTTTTGAAGACGCCGACGTGGTACTGGGCGTCGCCATCACCAGCGGCCTCTCCGGCAGTTACGCGTCTGCTGTACAGGCGAGAGACGCA
>CANQEC010000305.1 GCA_947594335.1 uncultured Lachnospiraceae bacterium | reverse complement strand
ACACTGGGAATAATTCGCGGCAGTGGAAACGGAAATTTATGAAATCTGCTGCGGCCGGAAGGGAGGCTTCATGAAACTGTCCACAAAAGGGAGGTACGGGCTGCGTGCCCTGATCGATCTGGCGCAGTACAGCGAAGAAGAGGCGGTGTCGATCGCCAGTATTGCGGCGCGGCAGAATATATCGGAAAGCTATCTCGAACAGCTCGTCGCGAAGCTCCGCAAGGCGGGACTCGTTGTGAGTATACGCGGCGCGCAGGGAGGCTACCGTCTGGCAAAGCCCGCGGATACGATTTCGGTCGGGGACGTCCTGCGTGCGCTCGAAGGAAATCTTGACGCGGTGGAATGCTCCGCGCAGTCGGAAGAGGGCTGCCAGGGATCCGATCTCTGCGTGACAAAATATGTCTGGCAGAAGATCAATGAGAGCATCGCGCGGACGGTTGATGAGATGATGCTGGAGCAGCTTGTCGAGGAGAGCAGAAAAGCACATGAAAAATGCGGCGGCGCCGCGAATGTTGATTTCAGCCAAAAGAGCTGCTCGGGCTGACGGAAATCCGGCTTTGTCCGCGGCGCCGCACATTGTCAAAGGCGGGCGCGGATTGGCAGATGCAGGATAATCCGTGATATCATGGATATAAAATATAAAGGAGACAAAGTATTATGGGAAAGCTGATTTATCTGGACAACGCGGCTACGACGAAGACGTCGCCGACTGTGCTGGAGGCGATGCTGCCGTATTTTTCGGAAAACTACGGGAATGCTTCGAGCATTTACAGCATCGGTGCAAAAAGTAAAGAGGCGATCAGTCAGAGCCGTGCGAAGATTGCAAAGGTTCTCGGAGCTTCTGAAAATGAGATTTATTTTACGGCGGGAGGTTCCGAGTCGGACAACTGGGCTTTAAAGGCGACAGCGGAAGCTTACGCGAATAAAGGAAAGCATATCATCACCTCGAAGATCGAGCATCACGCGATCCTTCATACCTGCGAGTATCTTGAGAAGCAGAGAGGCTTTGAGGTGAGCTACATTGACGTCGATGAGAACGGCGTTATCAAGCTGGATGAGCTGAAAAAGGCGATCCGTCCGGATACGATCCTGATCTCCGTCATGTTTGCGAACAACGAGATCGGTACGATCCAGCCGATCAGGGAGATCGGAGAAATTGCGCGCGAGCATGGAATTTTGTTCCATACGGACGCGGTGCAGGCGTTTGGCCAGGTTCCGATCAATGTGGATGAACTTCACATCGATATGCTGAGCTCGAGCGCGCATAAGATCAACGGGCCCAAAGGCATCGGTTTCCTGTATATACGCAAAGGCGTGAAGATCCGCTCGTTCGTTCACGGCGGAGCGCAGGAGAGGAAGCGCCGCGCAGGTACGGAGAATGTGCCGGGCATCGTGGGATACGGGAAGGCCGCCGAGGAAGCGGCAGCGACGATGGAGGAGCGCACCGCGAAGGAAGCGCAGCTGCGTGATTACCTGATCGACCGCATCCTGAAGGAGATTCCGTATACCAGGCTGAACGGAGACCGCACAAGACGTCTTCCGAACAACGCGAACTTCAGCTTCCAGTTTATTGAAGGCGAGTCTCTTCTGATCATGCTTGATATGGAAGGCATCTGCGGTTCGAGCGGTTCTGCCTGTACTTCGGGGTCGCTGGATCCCTCGCACGTTCTTCTGGCGATCGGTCTGCCGCATGAGATCGCGCACGGTTCGCTGCGGCTGACGCTCGGCGCGGATACGACGAAGGAGGATCTTGACTTTACGATTGAGAAGATAAAAGGAATCGTGGAGCGCCTGCGCAGCATGTCGCCGCTTTATGAGGACTTTGTAAAGAAATCAAATAAATAAGGAATTGGTTTGGAGGTTAAGCACTATGTATTCAGAAAAAGTAATGGATCATTTCCAGAATCCGAGAAATATGGGAGAAATTGAGAACGCGAGCGGAGTCGGTACAGTAGGAAACGCGAAATGCGGCGACATTATGCGTATGTATCTGGACATTGACGACAACGGGATCATTCAGGACGTAAAGTTCAAGACGTTTGGCTGCGGCGCGGCTGTCGCGACAAGCAGCATGGCGACTGAGCTTGTAAAGGGAAAAAATATCCAGGAGGCGCTTCAGGTCACGAATAAAGCGGTGATGGAGGCGCTGGACGGACTTCCGCCTGTGAAGGTTCACTGTTCTCTGCTTGCGGAGGAGGCGATCCATGCGGCGCTCTGGGACTATGCGCAGAAGCACGGAATTGAGATCGAAGGACTCAAAAAACCGAAGTCTGATATCCATGAGGGAGAAGAGGACGAGACAGAGGAATATTAAGGAGAGTCCCCGAAGGATCTGACGCGGCGGCGCGGGAGTGCCGAAAATAAAAGCGGCCTGGAAGTTTAACTTAACGTGCTGCTTCCTATGCAGGGAGCGTGGATTGAAAGAAACAGACAAACCCGGCTGCAGAGCGGTAAATGGGAGTAAATATGGAAAAGAAGCGTGTTGTGGTGGGAATGTCCGGCGGAGTGGATTCCTCCGTGGCCGCATACCTGCTGAAGGAGGCCGGCTATGAGGTGATCGGCGCCACGATGCAGATCTGGCAGGACGAGGCGCGCGAGATTCAGGAGGAAAACGGCGGCTGCTGCGGGCTGGACGCCGTGGAAGATGCCCGCCGCGTGGCCTCTTTGCTTGAAATTCCCTATTATGTGATGAATTTCCGGAAGGAATTTCAGGAGAGGGTCATCGATTATTTCATGGAGGAATATCTGCGGGGGAGGACGCCGAATCCGTGTATCGCCTGCAACCGTTATGTCAAATGGGAGTCTCTGCTTGGGCGGAGTCTGGAGATTGGGGCGGATTACATTGCGACCGGGCATTACGCCCGGGTCGCGCAGCTTCCGAACGGCCGCTATTCGATCCGAAAATCGAGGACGGCCGCAAAAGACCAGACTTATGCGCTCTATAATCTGACGCAGGAGCAGCTGAGCCATACGCTGATGCCGGTCGGCGCGTACACGAAAGAGGAGATTCGCCAGATCGCGAAAGAGATCGGCCTTCGTGTGGCGGACAAGCCAGACAGCATGGAGATCTGTTTTGTGCCGGACGGGGATTATGCCGGGTTTATCATCAGGAACAGCGGACGTCAGATTCCGGAGGGAAATTTTGTCACGGCGGACGGTACTGTACTCGGCCGTCATAAAG
>CANQEC010000304.1 GCA_947594335.1 uncultured Lachnospiraceae bacterium | reverse complement strand
TTCTGAAAGCCGGAGCAGCAGGTTTGCGAAATGACGCAGAAGGAACCAGCAGATTTTGAAAGCCGGGGCAGCAGGTTTGCGAAATGTCACAGATGGAGACAGAGGATTCTGAGAAGACAGGAACAAAAAGCAGTACAGGGAATGTACAGGGACAGAGGATACAGGATGGAAGAGATGAGACGATGCAGGATTAAAATCTGCGGTCTGAGCCGGCCGGAGGATATCGCATATGTAAATGAGGCGCTCCCGGATTACTGCGGTTTTATTATAAATTTCCCGAAAAGCCACAGAAATGTGACGCCCGACAAAGTCCGCAGTCTGGTGAAGGGACTCGATAAGAGGATCTGTCCGGTCGGCGTTTTTGTGGACCAGCCGATGGAGACGGTTCTTTCCCTGGCGGCGGATGGGACGCTTGGCGCGGTACAGCTTCACGGGCACGAACCGCAGGAGTATGTGGTGGAGCTGAAACGCCGTTTAAAAGAGCTTGCGGCTGCCGGACATCCGATCCCGGTTATCCAGGCATTTGCGGTGCGCACGGAGGAAGACATCGCCCGTGCCAGGAACAGCGCCGCCGACTATATTCTGCTCGACCGCGGAACGGGTACGGGACAGACGTTCGACTGGAGTCTTGTACAGGAAATGGGACGCCCGTTTTTCCTTGCGGGAGGGCTGGGCCCCGATAATCTCGCGGAGGCGGTCAGAGAACTGCATCCGTTTGCGGCGGACATGAGCAGCGGCGTGGAAACGGAGAAGATAAAGGACCGCGGGAAGATACTGCGCGCCGTGAATATCATACGCAGTCTGTGATCTGGGACGTGCAGATCTTTCATATTTGAAAAGCAGGAGGAAACTAACATGTCAAAAGGACGGTTTGGCATTCACGGCGGACAGTATATGCCCGAGACTCTTATGAATGCCGTGATAGAGCTGGAGGAAGCCTACAATCGATATAAGGATGACCCGCAGTTTAACGCGGAGCTGACGGAACTGTACAATGAGTACGCCGGAAGACCGTCGCGCCTGACCTATGCCGGTCACATGACGGAGGATCTCGGCGGCGCGAAAATTTATCTGAAAAGAGAAGACCTGAACCATACCGGCTCGCACAAGATCAATAATGTGCTTGGGCAGGTGCTTCTGGCGAAAAAAATGGGCAAAACGCGTGTGATCGCGGAGACAGGAGCAGGGCAGCACGGCGTGGCGACTGCCACCGTAGCGGCGCTGATGGGTATGGAATGCGAAATATTCATGGGCGAGGAGGATACGATCCGCCAGGCGCTTAATGTATACAGGATGCGTCTGCTCGGCGCGAAGGTGCACCCGGTAAAAACCGGAACTGCGACGCTCAAAGACGCCGTATCAGAGACCATGCGCGAGTGGACGAGCCGGATTGACGATACCCATTATGTACTCGGTTCCGTGATGGGACCGCATCCGTTCCCGACGATCGTCCGCGATTTTCAGGCGGTAATCTCGCGGGAGATTAAAGCACAGCTGATGGAAAAAGAGGGAAGGCTGCCGGACGTCGTCATGGCGTGCGTCGGCGGCGGTTCAAATGCGATCGGTGCGTTCTATCATTTTATCCCGCATAAGGAAGTGCAGCTGATCGGCTGCGAGGCGGCGGGCCGCGGCGTCAACACGAAAGAGACGGCGGCGACAATCGCAACCGGACGGCTGGGAATCTTTCACGGGATGAAATCTTATTTCTGCCAGGACGAGTACGGCCAGATTGCCCCTGTCTATTCCATCTCAGCCGGTCTTGATTATCCGGGAATCGGTCCGGAGCACGCGAATCTCTACGATACGGGACGTGCGCAGTACGTGCCGGTGACGGATGATGAGGCGGTGAACGCATTTGAGTACCTGTCCCGTACGGAAGGGATCATTCCCGCGATTGAGAGCGCGCACGCGGTGGCTCACGCGATGAAAATCGCACCGAAGATGGATAAAGATAAAATTATTGTGATCAATATCTCCGGCCGCGGAGACAAGGACTGCGCGGCGATCGCCCGGTACCGCGGCGAGGAGCTGTACGAATAGAGGGAGGGGCAGTTATGAGCAAAATAAGAAATGCATTTGCGAATGGGAAGGCGTTTATTCCGTTCATTACCTGCGGAGACCCGTCGCTTGAAATTACGGAACAGCTTGTCGGCGCGATGGAGGAGGCCGGAGCGGATCTGATCGAGCTGGGGATCCCGTTTTCCGATCCGACTGCCGAGGGTCCCGTGATCCAGGCGGCCAACATGCGCGCCCTCTCGCAGGGAGTGACAACGGATGATATTTTTGAGATGGTGGAGCGCATCCGGAAGAAGACACAGATACCGATGGTGTTTATGACCTATGCAAACGTAATTTTTTCCTACGGGGCGGAGCGTTTTATTAAGAGGGCGGCCGATCTCGGCATGGACGGCCTGATCCTTCCGGATCTTCCGTTTGAGGAGAAGCAGGAATTTGATCCGATCTGTAAAAAGTACGGGCTTGATCTTGTATCGCTGATTGCTCCGACTTCCCGGGAGAGGATCTCCATGATCGCAAAGGAAGCGTCCGGTTTTGTCTACTGCGTGTCGTCTCTCGGTGTGACCGGTGTCCGCAGCGAGATCCAGACGGATATCGGGGCGATGGTGAAGCTTGTAAAGGAAGTGAGTGATATTCCCTGCGCGGTTGGCTTCGGGATTTCGACTCCTGCGCAGGCCGCAAAGATGTCCTCACTTTCCGACGGAGCAATCGTAGGCTCCGCGATCGTGAAGCTTTGTGCGCAGTACGGCAGGGACTGTGTGCCGTATGTAAAAGAGTATGTAAAAGAAATGAAGGATGCATGCCGGTTATCCGGAGAATAAACTTTCGTGTTCTGCGCGCCCTGTTTTTCGTTTTGCGCAGGCCCGGGCAGGGAAACCGGCTGCCGACGCAGCACCCGGGCTGTGCGGACGAGCAGGAGGAAAAACAGCCCCCTGCTCGATCAAAAAATAAAAAGAAAAAAAGAAAAAAAGTTAAAAAAAGGTGTTGACAAAAAAAGGATAAGATGTTATTATAGCAACCGTCGCTGATGCGGAACAGAAAAACGCAGAAGCGAAGGAAAAAATTTAAAAAAGCTGTTGACAAACTCCGAAAGATGTGATAACTTATCAGAGTTGCGCCGGACAAGAGAGAGCGGCGGACAGCAGCAGAACCTTGACAACTGAACAGTGAAACAACCTTGA
>CANQEC010000303.1 GCA_947594335.1 uncultured Lachnospiraceae bacterium | reverse complement strand
GCCATCATCTCATTATAATAAGTTATAGACAACCTGCCTGTTGTGGCGGCATCCAGTCCCATAATGATTACTTCATCTTTCGGTTCAAACTGCTTCTGATACCCCTGAAAGGCTTTTATCAGTTTTTTCTTGTATAAAAGCCCTGTATCCGCAAATTCCTCTTCCTCAAGACCAAGCCCTTCGAAAGGATTCGGCGTCTTTTTGCCCGCCGGATTCCAGCAGACAAACGTCCTTTTATCCTTTGTTCCAACATAAGCGCCCTGATTTTTGGCCAGCCAGGTCAAAGCGCTGTGTACTTTCTGAGAAGCCTCATAGCTGAGAGCGCATGCCTGCTCCGCATCCTGAAATCTCCCCTTATACGTATAACCCTGACTGTCGTTCGCAGACACAAGCTTCGCCCCATAGTTTGCCGCGACGATCCCTTTCGGGTGATTTTCGGAAATGGTTTTTTCCTCGCCAAGAAGATAACAGATATCCTTCCTGCCCTGCTGCCCCGCCAGATAAAAAGATATGTAGGACTCGATCAGCGATGTGTCCTCCCATGTCCCGTCCAGATCCCAGTCGGCGCCGACAACCCGAAATCTCACCATCACTTTCTCACAGGGCTGTCCGACATATTTTTTGTCTGCAAATATCTGATTCTCGTCAAGCTCGATCACTCCCGCCTTTACCAGATCTTCAATCAGGCATTTCCGGGATAAATACTTATAAACCGCAGCCGCTTTGGGATGAGAATATTCGGAATCCACCCATTTTTTCAGGTTTTCTATGTAACTCTCAAATCTGCCCGCTGATGTTTTTGCCAGCTTTCCCTCACTATGTTCGCAAAAATCTCCCGCAATATAAGACAGCGTATCACAGAGCGCATGAGGAGCTGTTCCGGAGCTTCTGCCCGCAGACGCTTCCGTGACAGGGATAAGGGTAGCCGCTTCTTCTTTTTCAACCTGCATCACTCCCAGGAAATCTCCATCCTCATTCAATGTGACTTCTATCTGGGCGTTCGCATACATATGGGCGACTGGCGTCATCTGTGAATCACATTCTTCAAACCTTCGCCCGGCACTGCTCTCATACGTTTTGAGCAGCTGACTCATCCATGACATCTACTCCATCCCCCTCGCTCTCGTCCATAATGGAAAAGTTCTCAAGATCTTCTCCGAATTTCTTCATTTTCATTGGCCGGATCTCTCTGTGAATGCACTGCTCCGGAGGCAGAAAGGAAATTACGCCCTTCCTCATCACCGCATTCCACAGGCGGACACTCATTTTGTTTCTTGTTTCCTCCGAATATGCCTCATCCGCATAGGTAATTCCATGATACATCATACCAAAGCTCAACTCTTCAATATCGTCATAAAATCCCTTTCCCTCGCGGAAAACACACGGTTTCACATATCCCTGACATTCCCTGGTCCCAAGGAATATATCCCTCCGGCCGCCTTTTTTGATCATTCGCTTTGCAATATTATGGTACTTGTTTTCATCGCGGTCCGCGGCAAGCTCCGGCCTGTTCTCATTCCAGATAAAATGCGCTCTTACCTGATATCTGCAGTTTTTCAGATAAGTATAGTAGGAAAGATCATTTTTATCATTGTAATATTTGATTGGCCGGATTCCTTTCGTCTCCGTCTGGATCGGATTCATAACGCGTACTTCATCGATGATCCATATTATCGTGGGTTTCCAAAACACACTTTGCAGGATTCCTTTCAGAGCTTCATAAGTTGGAACCTGATAAGTAAATTTTTCTCCTCCAACGCGGGTGACAGGATCGGAAAACAGGCCATATTCCCCTGTCACCTCAAATTCCACTGTGTTTCTGTGCTTCATGTTTCCCTCCTTACACAAAAAAATCTCCAACCGGCAGTTCCTCTATATTAACCAGACCACAGCCTTCTTCATCATAGGCTTTCTCATTCAGAATCAGCACCCGGCCTTCAAAAAGCCTTTCCAGCATGTCTGCTTTGTCCAGTTTACTTTTTTGATATTCAAAAATACTGACCGTATATTTCTTTGCCTGCTGCAAAGTCTCCCTAATCTTCTCCGATGTAAAGGGCGCTCCCTGCATTTTTCGCAGCCGATCAATTATCTCTCGCCCCTGCTTGTAAGGAACTATGACATCGATCGTATCTTGGTCAAAAACAGTGAATTTTCTGCCTGCTGTCTTAAAAGGCTGCCACAGCATATAACCTTCATTATTTTTTCTGCCTGTCTCATTGCATAGCTTTGCAAGCTGGTTCGCAAGCAAATCTGCCATATACCATGTAGGTCCTTCTCTGTCATCCTTCTCTTTAAATGGATATTTCAGTTTTTCTTTAAATGCTTTAAATAAGCGCAGGTAAAATTTCTTCACTGCCCATTCTCCGATAATTGAATTCGCATCCTGCCTGCATGATTCTGCTTCCAGCACTCCTTCTGTACTGTGCTGCGCATCACTGATTTCGGAAAGTTTTCCCAGTTTTTCATCCTTGAGCTTAACCAGATATACTTTTCCCGGAAATCCGTACTCATTGCTTCGGTTGCACCGGCCTGCGGCCTGTGCAATATTGTCAATTCCCGCAAGGATACGCACAACTCCTTCAAACGAAAAGTCGATGCCGGCTTCCACCAGCTGTGTTGACACACAGATCAGTTTACGCACATGCTCATGCTGTCTGACACCTTTTTGGATCTTCTCCAGCTTTTCCAATATCTCTTTCAGAACAGCCTCTCTGTGCTGCTGGCACATGGCGTTCGAGAGATGATAGACATCCCATTCCTGCCCATAATCAGATTCTTTCACTTTTTCATACAGTTTTCTGGCCTCTTCTTTCGTATTGCAGACAGTCAGAAGTGAACTGTGCTGCTCCATCAGCTCACAGCAAAATCCGGAAAGATCATCCATTCCCATCCCATGACCATCCACCTTGTTAATAATTTCTGCACGCTTAAATACCTGAAGGTCTTTCTCCTCCAGACGGACGATATCCGGATTGGTGCCGAGGCGCAGCGGCCACATAGTTTCCTCAAAACACGGCTGGGTCGCGGAAGACAGCAATACTGTAGTATTGCAGTACTGCTGCAGAAAATTTATCGCCATATTAAACATGGCAACCACTTTCTTCGGCAGGGACTGCACTTCATCGATCACGACCACACTGTCGCACAGCGCTCTCATCCTTCCAATTGCAGAGGTCTGATGGGTAAACAAAATATTCAGCAGCTGCACCA
>CANQEC010000302.1 GCA_947594335.1 uncultured Lachnospiraceae bacterium | reverse complement strand
GTGGAAACGAAAGAGCAATATAAGGACTGCATTTTGTTTTATCGGCTGGGTGATTTTTACGAAATGTTTTTTGACGACGCTGTAAAGGCGTCCAAAGCGCTTGAGATCACACTGACTGGAAAAGACTGCGGACTTGAGGAGCGCGCCCCGATGTGCGGGGTTCCTTATCACGCGGTGGATACTTATCTGAACAAGCTGGTATCGAAAGGCTTTAAAGTGGCTATCTGTGAGCAGATGGAGGATCCGAAGCTGGCAAAAGGACTCGTAAAGCGCGAGGTGATCCGGATCGTGACGCCGGGCACGAATCTGAATGCACAGGCGCTTGACGAGACAAAAAATAACTACCTGATGTGCGTCGTCTACATGAGTGACCGCTATGGAATTTCCGTCGCGGATATCACGACAGGGGAATATCTGGTCACAGAGGTGGATAACGAGCGGAAAATGCAGGATGAGATCACAAAATACGCGCCGAAGGAGCTGATCTGCAATCAGTCGTTTTTTGTCAGCGGATTTGAGATTGACGATCTTAAGAACCGCCTTGGAATTGCGGTATATCCCCTGGATAACTGGTATTTTGACGATGCGCTGTGTACACGCGGCCTGATGGAGCATTTTCATGTAAAATCTCTGGACGGCCTTGGACTGGCGGATTACAACTGCGGTGTGATCGCGGCGGGAGCACTGCTGCAGTACCTGGGAGAAACACAGAAAAGCGGTCTGGAGAATCTGACTTCACTGACCGCTTATTCGATTACAAAATATATGATACTGGACAGCTCTTCGCGCAGAAATCTGGAACTGTGCGAGACGCTGCGGGAAAAAAACAAGAAAGGATCGCTTTTGTGGGTTCTTGACAAGACGAAGACGGCGATGGGCGCAAGGCTCCTGCGGCGGTTTATCGAACAGCCCCTTGTGGAAAAGGAGGAGATCATGCGCCGGCTCGATGCCGTCGGAGAGCTGAAGGATAACGCGATCACGCGGGAGGAGCTGCGGGAATATCTGAACCCGGTTTACGATCTGGAAAGACTGATCAGCCGCATCAGCTATCAGACCGCGAATCCCCGCGACATGGTGGCATTTCGGTCTTCGCTGGAAATGCTGCCGCATATCAAATATCTGATGACGGGACTTGAATCCCCCCTTCTGGCAGAACTGCGGGAGCAGATCGATGATCTTGCGGATCTGTATGAGCTGCTTGACAAAGCGATCGTGGATGAGCCTCCGGTCGTTATCCGCGAGGGAGGGATGATCCGGGAAGGCTACAACGAGGAGGTTGACCGGCTCCGCAGCGCCAAAAGCGACGGAAAAAAATGGCTTGCGGATCTCGAGGCGAAGGAAAAGGAAAAGACCGGCATTAAAAACCTGAAGATCAAGTATAATAAGGTGTTCGGTTACTATCTGGAAGTTACAAATTCCTATAAGGATATGGTTCCGGATTACTATATGAGAAAGCAGACGCTGTCGAATGCCGAGCGCTATATCACGCCGGAGCTTAAAGAACTGGAGGACATGATTCTCGGTGCGGAGGACAGACTGTACACGCTGGAGTATGATCTGTTTGTCGATGTGCGCGATAAAGTTTCGGCGGAGATCCTGCGCATTCAGGAGACGGCGCGCGCGGTCGCGGGGGTTGATGTGTTCGCGTCGCTGGCCCTCGTTGCGGAGCGCAGCGGCTATGTAAAGCCGTCCGTGAATGAGAAGGGCGTTATCGAGATAAAAAACGGGCGTCATCCGGTGGTTGAAAAAATGATGGCAAACGATATGTTTATTGCGAATGATACGTATCTCGACAACGCGAAAAGCAGAGTTTCGATCATCACCGGGCCGAATATGGCAGGAAAATCCACCTATATGAGGCAGACGGCGCTCATTGTGCTTATGGCCCAGATTGGGAGCTTTGTCCCCGCGGACAGCGCAAGGATCGGACTGGTTGACCGGATTTTCACCCGTGTCGGCGCATCGGATGATCTTGCGAGCGGGCAGAGCACCTTCATGGTTGAGATGACGGAGGTGGCGAATATCCTGCGCAATGCGACGAAGAACAGTCTTCTGATCCTCGATGAGATAGGGCGCGGCACCAGCACGTTTGACGGGCTGAGTATCGCCTGGGCCGTCGTAGAGCATATCAGCAATCCGAGACTGCTTGGCGCCAAGACTCTTTTTGCGACGCATTATCACGAGCTGACAGAGCTGGAGGGCAAGCTGACCGGCGTAAACAATTACTGCATTGCTGTAAAAGAAAAGGGTGATGATATCGTATTTTTGCGCAAGATCGTAAAAGGGGGCGCGGACAAGAGCTACGGGATCCAGGTGGCAAAGCTGGCCGGGGTTCCGGATTCGGTGATCGAGCGGGCGAAAGAGCTGGTTGAGGAGCTTACGTCGGCGGATATTACGGAGAAAGTGCAGGAGATCAGCGCGGAATCCCAGAAGGCGAAAAAGGCGCGGACGAAAAAATACGATCAGGTAGATATGGACCAGATGGCGCTGTTTGATACGGTGACAGATTCGGATGTCTTGCGGGAGCTGCAGGAGATCGATGTCTCAAATCTGACTCCGGTCGATGCTCTGAATACGATCTACCGGCTGCAGAACAAGCTTAAGAACAGATGGCAGAAAGAGAATTCCGGGGAACAGTACGGCGGCTGAACGGGGAAACAGTCAGATGGAGGCAAACGTGAATACAATAGCAGTGCTGAATCAGGAAACGATAGATAAGATCGCGGCGGGTGAGGTTGTGGAACGGCCTTCTTCCATTGTGAAGGAGCTGGTGGAGAACGCGATCGACGCGGGAGCGAATGCGGTCACGGTGGAGATCCGTGACGGCGGAACCGCGCTGATACGGATTACGGATAACGGAAGCGGGATAGCCCCGGAGGATGTCCCGACTGCTTTTCTGCGCCATGCGACGAGCAAGATCCGCACAATGGAGGATCTGCAGACAGCCGGCACGCTGGGCTTCCGCGGAGAGGCGCTCTCAAGTATCGCGGCGATCGCGCAGGTGGAGCTGATCACAAAGACTGCGGACAGCCTGACGGGGATCCGCTATCTGATTGACGGCGGCGTGGAAAAAAGCCTGGAGGAGATCGGAGCTCCCGCGGGAACGACTTTTCTGGTCCGCAACATGTTTTACAACACGCCGGTGCGGAAGAAATTTCTGAAATCCGCGGCGACAGAGGCCGGGTATATCAGCGATCTCATGGAGCGTCTGGC
>CANQEC010000301.1 GCA_947594335.1 uncultured Lachnospiraceae bacterium | reverse complement strand
GCCGATGTTCCCGTAGAGAGGGACCTTCGTACAGAAAGAGGAGAACTATTATGAGAGAAATAGCAGGAGGCGTGACTGCCGCGAAAGGATTTTTGGCGGCAGGCGTTGAGGCAGGTATAAAAAAAGAAGGAAAAGATATGGCCATGATCTACAGCCGGACTCCGTGTCAGGCGGCGGGCACTTTCACAACGAATATCGTGAAGGCTGCGCCTGTAAAGTGGGATCAGGCAGTAGTAAGCAGTGGGAGCAAAGTGCACGCGGTTGTGGTGAACAGCGGCGTGGCGAACGCCTGCACCGGAGCAGAAGGCTATGGGTACTGCCGTGCGACGGCGGCGAAAGCGGCCGAAATTTTCGGCATCCTTCCGGAGCAGGTGCTGGTGGCTTCGACCGGCGTGATCGGCCGGCAGATTCCGATCGATAAAATTGAGGCGGGAATCGAGAAGATGGCGCCTCTGCTCGCGGAGGATGAGCGCTCAGCTTCGCTTGCGGCCGAGGCGATCATGACGACGGATACCGTGAAAAAAGAGATCGCGGTTGAGCTTGAAATAGGAGGCGTCCCCGTGAAGATCGGCGGCATGTGCAAGGGTTCCGGCATGATCCATCCGAATATGTGCACGATGTTAAGCTTTGTGACGACGGACGCGGCAATCTCAAAGGAGATGCTTCAGAAGGCGCTCAGCGCGGATATCAGTGATACTTATAATATGGTATCGGTCGATGGCGACACTTCGACAAACGACACCTGTCTGCTGCTGGCGAACGGACTTGCCGGCAACCCAAAGATCACAGAGGAAAATGAGGATTACGCGGCCTTTGCGAAAGCGCTGAATTATGTAAATACATACCTTGCGAAAAGAATGGCCGGCGACGGCGAGGGCGCGACCGCGCTGTTTGAGGTAAAAATTGTCGGGGCAGAGAGCAAGGAACAGGCTGTGGCGCTCGCGAAATCCGTCGTGACTTCAAATCTGACCAAGGCGGCGATCTACGGGCACGACGCGAACTGGGGACGTATCCTCTGCGCGATGGGCTATTCCGGCGCGCAGTTTGATCCGGAGAAGGTAGATCTGTATTTTGAGAGCGCCGCAGGGAAGCTGAAGATTATCGAGAACGGCGTTTCCACCGGCTACAGCGAGGAATTCGCGACGAAGATCCTCTCGGAAAGCGAGGTAACGGCGATCGCGGATATCAAGATGGGAGAGGAAGAAGCGACTGCCTGGGGCTGCGATCTGACATACGATTACGTGCGGATCAACGGAAGCTACCGTTCCTGAATGCTGCTGCAGATTCCGGCAGAAAATAACTGAAAAAGAAAGAGTGTGGACGAGAATGGAACAGAAAATGGAGATGTGGCTGCAAAAAGCCAATGTGCTGATTGAGGCGCTTCCCTATATCCAGAGATTTCACGGGAAAACGATCGTCGTAAAATACGGCGGCAGCGCGATGGTCGATCATGAACTGAAAAAAAGCGTGATCCGCGATGTGGCGCTGCTGAAGTTGGTCGGATTCCGTCCGATCATTGTACACGGCGGCGGCAAGGAGATCACAAAATGGGTAAATAAAGTCGGACTGGAGACAAATTTTGTCAATGGTCTGCGCGTGACGGACAAACCGACGATGGAAGTTGCGGAGATGGTGCTGAACAAGATCAACAAGGGTCTTGTCTCGATGATGGAAAAAACCGGGCTGAAGGCGGTCGGCATCAGCGGCAAGGACGGCACGATCCTGCGCGTGGATAAAAAACTGTCCGGCGGCAGGGACATCGGATATGTGGGAGAGATAAAAGAAGTAAACACGCAGCTGCTGAATACGCTGCTTGACAATGATTTTATTCCGGTCATCTGTCCGATCGGTTCGGATGACAATTATCATTCCTTCAATATTAACGCGGATGACGCGGCCTGTGCAATCGCGACGGCCGTGAAAGCGTCAAAGCTGGCGTTTCTGACGGATATCGAGGGAGTCTACAGAGATCCTCTCGACAGAACCTCCCTGATCAGCGAGCTGACGATCCCGGAGGCGGAGGAGTTCCTGAAAAGCGGGAATGTCGGGGGCGGCATGCTTCCGAAGCTGCAGAACTGCATCGACGCGATACGCGCGGGCGTCTCACGGGTGCATATCCTTGACGGGCGAATCGAACACTGCCTGCTTCTGGAGTTTTTTACAGATAAAGGAATCGGCACGGCGATCATCGGGGAGAATGAGGAGCGGTACTACACGGGGAACCAGTGATTTTTATCAGAAAGGAAATTGGCATGAACAGCAGACAATATATGGAACTGACCGAGCAGAATGTTCTGCATACGTATAACCGCTTTCCGGTCGTGTTTGAGAAAGGCAGCGGCGTGTATCTTGAGGATGTGGATGGAAAGAAGTACCTTGATTTTGGCGCGGGAATCGCTGTGTTTGCCCTGGGATACGGAGACAAAACGTATAATGACGCGCTGAAGGCGCAGATCGACAAGCTGATCCATACTTCGAACCTCTATTATAATACGACGATGCCGGAAGCGGCCGAAAAGATCATAGAAGCGAGCGGGATGGATAAGGTTTTCTTTACGAACAGCGGCACGGAGTCGATTGAGGGCGCGATCAAGGCGGCGCGCAAATATGCGTACCTGCGCGACGGGAAGGCGGATCATGAGATCATTGCGATGAACCACTCCTTCCACGGGCGAAGCGTCGGAGCGCTGTCCGTCACCGGGAATCCGCATTACCAGGAAGCGTTTAAGCCTCTGATGGGCGGCGTGAAATTTGCCGATTTCAACGATCTCGAGAGCGTAAAGGCCCAGGTCACGGACAAGACCTGCGCAATCATTATCGAGCCGGTGCAGGGCGAGGGCGGCATTTATCCGGCCAAACCTGAGTTTCTGCAGGGAGTAAAGCAGATCTGCAGGGAGAAGGACATCCTTCTGATCTTTGATGAAATACAGTGCGGTATGGGGCGTACCGGAAGCTGGTTCGCGTGGCAGCAGTACGGCGTGGAGCCGGATATCATGACCTGCGCGAAGGCGCTTGGCTGCGGCGTGCCGGTCGGCGCGTTTGTTCTGAATGAGAAGACAGCGAAGGCTTCTCTTGTGCCCGGGGATCACGGAACAACCTATGGAGGAAATCCTTTTGCGTGTGCCGCGGTGTCCGTGGTTTTTGATCTGTTTGAGGAGCAGAAGGTGATTGAAAATGTAAATAAAGTGGCGCCGTATTTTGAAAAAAAGCTCGATGAGCTGGTTGCAAAATATGACTGTCTTGTGACGCGCCGCG
>CANQEC010000300.1 GCA_947594335.1 uncultured Lachnospiraceae bacterium | reverse complement strand
AAGTGCAGCAATGCATGGAGCTGACTGCTACTAATAGGTCGCAGGCTTGTCCTTATGGACGGGTTTGGGGAAGAAAGAATCGGATGTAAGCTGTATGTGGCTTTGAAGGTATGTATATTGTAATGAACTGTCACTGTGCAGAAGCGGGTGGCAGTTTTTTGTGTCACAGGAAAATTCGTCCTGCGACATAAAAAGCCTCCGGCCAGGTGCGGGAATATGCAAAAGGCACAGTCTTTGCTCTATTACGAATAAATTTAAAATGGGGGAGCGACAGATATGAAAAGTGAAATGCAGTATTCCAGGATTGCGGATAAAATCCGCAGCGCGGAAATGATCTTAATTGGAATTGGAGAAGAATTCAGGCCCGGTCTGCCGAATCCCGGGCTTGCTGCCGAAGCTGCCCCCTATGCGGCCTGGGAGTATTACAGATCTCTTCCGGATGAGGATAAAGTGATACGCGCATACAAAGCACTGCGGAAACTGGCAGGCGCAAAACCTTATTTTGTTGTGACCTTGAATACGGACGATCTGGTGTTTCGCGGCGGGTTTGAGAGGGATCTCGTCGTTGCACCGTGCGGCAGCATGGAGAAAATGCAGTGTGAGGAGCATATCACAGAAGCAGGTCCCATATGTGAAAAGATTCTGGAAGAGATCAGAAAATTACCGGAGGAGAAACAGAAGGACGGCGCGGCTGCCGCAGAGGTTCTGAAAAAATATGCGGTATGTCCTCTTTGCGGGAAGCCTCTGCATTTTCATGTAAAATCAGAGGAGGGATATCTTGAGTCGGGATATCTGGATCAGTGGCAGAATTATAACCGCTGGCTGTCCTGCACGCTGAATCGGAAATTATGTATTCTGGAGCTTGGCGTTGGTTTTGAATATCCGCAGGTGATTCGCTGGCCGTTTGAGAAAGCAGCTTATTTTAACCAGAAAGCAGAGCTGATCAGGGTTCACAGCCGCCTCTGGCAGGTGACCTCTGAGCTTAAAGAACGCGGAATTTCAGTTGAATCGGCACCGGTTGATTTTTTGCTGTCAGAAGAATGACTCGAATTGGCGGAAACTTATGTATATTTTCTCATACAAATGCCTGAAATATGGAAAAAGCTGTGCGAAAGAACCAAAAAAGGCTTGAAAAAATGCCGGTTGTTGTGTATGATAAACATAGATCGCGGATAACGTCTGTTATCGCTAATATTCCGTTAAAATATGTTGGAGGTATTCTTATGGAAAACAGAATGAAAAAGATCCAGTCACATGCCAACAAGAATCTTGCCCTGAGGGTTATTCCCGGGCATTTTGCGACGAATCACTCACACATCAACTATTATGTTGACCTGACCATCATGAAATCCAGAAAGAGTGAGGCTGAGGCGGCGGCACAGACGCTTGCGAGAAATTATTCTCTCAGCACGTATGTTGATACAATTATCTGTCTGGATGGCTGCCAGGTGATCGGCGCTTATCTGGCAGATGCGCTTACAGAATCCGGCGTTATGTCTTTGAACCAGCATCGTACAATGTATGTTGTTACTCCGGAGATCGATCCGGGCGGACAGCTTATTTTCCGTGATAATATGCAGACTATGATCTATGGGAAACACTGTCTGCTTCTTATCGCTTCCGCTACGACAGGCCGTACGATTGAGCGTGCAATGTCATGCGTGAAGTATTATGGCGGTATCATTGAAGGTATTTCCGCAATCTTCAGTGCGATTCAGAATGTTGGCGGCATGGATGTCAACTCTATTTTCAGCAGCGATGATCTCCGTGATTATCAGACCTATGAGTTCAATCAGTGCCCGCTGTGCGCGAGAAAGCAGAAGATCGATGCGATCGTAAACAGCTACGGATATTCGAGGCTGTAGTTTTCTGAAGGGACTGCCTTTATAAGACGGGGCCGCAGAGGCCGAATGATAAACAGAAACAAAGCGTATCTTGTGAAGAAAGAGACAGGCCGCAGCAGATATAATCTCTGTGGCCTGTTTTTTTTCTTGTAAGAGCGACGATATTGTGGTAAATTAGATAGCATGTAGTTCTTTGCGAAAGAAATTTTTACTTATGAGGAGTCATGACATGATTGCAATTATTGACTACGATGCAGGGAATCTGCGAAGTGTGGAGAAAGCACTGAATTTTCTTGGAGAGGAGACAGCTGTCACAAGGGACGCGGAAACAATTCTTGGGGCGGACGGAATAATTCTGCCCGGGGTGGGTGCTTTTGGCGTTGCGATGGAAAAGCTGCGCCAGTACGGACTTACAGATGTGATCCACAGAGCGGTTGAGAAGGAAATCCCGTTTCTTGGGATATGTCTTGGCCTGCAGCTTTTGTTTGAGCGAAGTGATGAGTCTCCGAAAGCTTGTGGACTTGGCATATGCAAAGGAGAGATTCTCAGGATTCCGGACTGCGAAGGCCTGAAGATTCCGCATATGGGCTGGAATTCCCTGGAATATGATCATCCGGGCCGCCTTTTCAAAGGGATTCCGGAGGGATCTTACGTGTATTTCGTACATTCTTATTATTTGAAGGCAGCCGATGAGACAATCGTGACGGCGTCGGCCGGTTACGGCACGAAAATACATGCCTCAGTGGAACAGGGAAATGTGTTTGCGTGTCAGTTCCATCCGGAGAAAAGCGGGCAGACGGGCCTGTCCATACTGAAGAACTTTATCGGGATCGCGAAAGGGGGATGCTGATATGTTTACGAAAAGAATCATCCCCTGTCTGGACGTCCATGCCGGGCGTGTTGTGAAAGGCGTTAACTTTGTGAACCTGCGCGATGCGGGAGATCCCGTGGAGATTGCCGCCGCCTATGATAAGGCCGGCGCGGATGAGCTGGTATTTCTCGACATCACAGCTTCCTCGGACGCACGCCGGACTGTTGTGGATATGGTAAGGCGTGTCGCGGAGACCGTGTTTATTCCTTTTACAGTAGGAGGAGGCATCCGCACAGTGGAGGACTTCCGCCTGCTGCTGCGTGAGGGGGCGGATAAGATCTCTGTCAATTCCGCGGCAATTATGAATCCGTCTCTGATCTCGCAGGCCGCGGAAAAATTCGGAAGTCAGTGCGTCGTCGTCGCAATCGACGCAAGGAGGCGCAAAGACGGAGGCGGCTGGAACATTTTTAAAAACGGAGGCCGCGTTGACATGGGGATCGATGCCGTCGAGTGGGCGGTGAAGGCGGCCTCTCTTGGTGCGGGAGAGATTCTGCTGACCAGCATGGACTGCGACGGAATGAAAGCGGGATATGATCTTGAAC
>CANQEC010000299.1 GCA_947594335.1 uncultured Lachnospiraceae bacterium | reverse complement strand
CCCCAGCCGCCCACCGGATAGGTCCACAGTGTCAGCTCCGTCTCCTCCCTCTTTGCATTCTCCAAAGAAGCGCTCCCTGTTTCGCTGCCGTGTTCCGCAGGTTCCTTCCACGCTCCGCAGCCGCACGCAAGGATGGCTGTAACCAGAAACAGAAGCGCCAGCCGCGCAAATTTACACCGCATCATTATTCCTCCTCATTTGATACAAGTTTTCTTCTTTCTTTCCGCCACAGGCAGTCAGAACACAGCGCGCAGGCTTTGTTTCCTGTGCGTCTGGTTTCGTTTTTTGAATCGGCAGAAGGCGTTTTCCTTCCTGCCCGTGAACTGCGTCAGCAGCCGGTTTCCTTACGCGGGCCTGCTCCTTAATTTTTTCTGCCCATATAGGTCTCCAGCAAATATACCACCTCATCCACATTGATCGGCTTTGCCGTATGGGCATTCATGCCGCACTCCAGACACTGTTTCACATCATCGGAAAAAGCGTCCGCGCTCATGGCGATGATCGGAATCGTCCTGGCATCCTCTCTGTCCAGAGCCCGGATAGCCCTGGTCGCCTCATATCCGTTCATAACAGGCATCCGGATATCCATCAGAACCGCGTCATACCAGCCAGGCTGACTGTTCTGGAATTTTTCAACGCAGATCTTCCCGTTTTCTGCCCAGTCAAGCTCCAGACCCAGACCGGACAGAAGCTCTTCCGCGATCTCCCAGTTGAGATCATTGTCCTCGGCCAGCAGCACGCGCCGGCCGGTCATATCCGCGCCGGCTATATCCGTGTCGGTTTCCGCCTCCTTTTCCACGTCCCCATAAGCCCTCAGCGCGTAATAGAGCGTGGAGCGGAACAGCGGCTTTGGAATGGCCCCGTCGATTCCCGCCTCTCTTGACTGCTCCTCCACATCGCTCCAGTCGGCGGCCGAGATCAGAAGGATCCTGGACGCGCCGCCGCAGATTTCGCGGATACGGCGGGCCGTCTGCAGGCCATCCATCCCCGGAAGCTTCCAGTCCAGAAGAATAATGGGATAATCCTCCCCGCGGTCGTGATGCGCCGCCACCTCCTCAAGGGCGGCTTCCCCGCTCAGCACCCACTGCGTATGGCAGCCGATGGCCGCCAGTGTCGCCGCCGCGCTTTTGCACAGCATCTCGTCATCGTCAGCCAGCAGAATATTCCACGGAGGCAGGCGCATATCCTCCTCTTTTCCCACGGCTTTTTCCAGGTCGAGCGTCACATGGAATTCCGTGCCCGCGCCCTGCTCGCTTTCCACCTCGATCGTTCCGTTCATGGCATCCACAATATATTTTGTGATCGCCATGCCAAGTCCGGCACCTTCCGTTTTCTGAACTCTGCTGCTGTCCTCCCGGGAAAAAGATTCGAATATCTTCTCCCTGAATTCTTCCGACATGCCGATCCCCGTATCCTTCACCCGGAGATGGACACGAATCCGGTCGTCTCCGCGCGGCGAATCCTCCTCGCAGACAGATACATGAATGAAACCGCCCTCCGGCGTAAATTTGATCGCGTTGCCCAGCAGATTCAGCAGGATCTGATTCAGTCTTATGCTGTCGCAGTACACGTGCTCCACAGGGATATCATAAATGTATACATCAAAGCGCTGACCTTTGGCATTGATCTGCGGATGAATGATATTGACAATGCCCTGCATGATTTCCTGAAGAGATATCTGTTCCATGTGAAGCGTCAGCTTTCCGCTCTCGATCTTGGACATATCCAGAATATCATTGATCAGCCCGAGAAGATGACGGCTGGACAGATCAATCTTTTTCAGGCAGTTCTGCACCTGCTGCGTATTGCCCAGATTGGCCCTCGCGATCGCAGTCATACCCACGATCCCGTTCATCGGGGTGCGGATATCATGGCTCATGTTCGACAGAAATTCGCTCTTTGCCTTATTCGCCCGCTCAGCGGCCATCCTGGCTTCATCCAGCTCGTGCATCTGCCGCCGGGTCAGACGGATATACCACGAAAACACCGCCAGGAGCATCAGAAGGATCAAAACGCAGCTGATCACCGAAGCCAGGCTCCATTTCTGTTCCAGCTCATTCACCGTCTGGTTCAGCTGCCCATGAGGCATGAAAAACAGCAGATACCAGTTGGAATACGGAAGGCTGGTCGCGTAGAGATTTCTCCGCTCCCCGTTAAGCGAAAATTCACTGGAATAATTCCACCCTTCCTCCATGGCCACTTTTATCTCAGAAAGATATTCTTCCGGGGTCTTCCCCTGAAGCGTATCATATTTTGTCATAATGCGGTCAAAGTAATTATCGTCCTCCACGTCGCTGTCGCGGACCACAAAGCTCCCGTCGCGGCGGATAATAAAGTAATAGATCAGTGATCTGTCGGCGTCCAGGGACAGCGTATTGCGGATATAGCTGAGGGGCAGCGCGCCCACGAGCGCCACGCTTTTCCCGCCGTCTCCCACAGAATAGGCTGCCGGAATGCTGATCATAAGCATATCCGCCCCGGAAGCATCCCGGCCGGTAGTCAGGATCTCCTGACCCCCGTTCACCGCGTCCGCGAACTGATCCGGTTCGTCCGGCTCCACCTGACTCCCGAAAATCATCTGAAAACTCCCGTCCTCCATATAGAAGGCCAGATGGTCAAATCCCCTCACCCGGGCACCATAGCTGAGAGCCACCCGCATGGAGCTCTCATTCATACCGCTTCCGGGAGGCACAGAATCCACCAGCACCCGTACCTGAGACATCCTCAGTTCGATGGCCGTCCCGAAATGAGCGGCAGCCTGTTCGCTCAGCCCCGCCATATAAAGAGAACCAATATCACTGATCGCTTCTGCCCCGCGGCGGCTCATCTGCGCCGCCATATAGGAAAAGATCAGTATACACAGAACAGAAATACAGACCAGACTGCAGGTTAACCCGCGTGTCGCCCTGTTCTTCATTGTTCCGCCCCCCTTTCTTATGCGGTTATCCGTCCCAGGCTGTTTGTCTCAATCCACATTCCCGCGCCGGAAGCATTCATCCATAAATCACCAGAATTTATACAGAGTATTCCCGCAAAGCTCATAATTTGCATTTCCTGTTCAGTCTACCATAAATCTTCTGAAAATTAAATCCGGAAAATTCATAAATGTCAAATTCAGGCCTGCGCACGAAACAAAAGGACCATGCTCCTCACATGATCCTCACATGATCCTCACATGCTCCTTCGCTTCTTCAGTTTTGCGCAGCGCCCGCCGTCTGTGATCCGGAGCACACTCAGTGAGAACCGCCAACATTTAAGAGCGCTCTGCG
>CANQEC010000298.1 GCA_947594335.1 uncultured Lachnospiraceae bacterium | reverse complement strand
AAGGACCTTTCAGGGGCGTCCACCCGGAGATGTTCCTGCCCCTGCGGCGTCCGGAATCGCTAAACTTAATGGCATTGGTTCCTACACTGTGACCGGGGAAGAAACCATATCCCTTTTCGCGATCTGTATCGGAAAATCTTCCGCTTTATAGGGATTGTCTCCCAGCGTGATCTCCGTGCAGACTGTGGCGAACGCCAGTGCCTCATAATTGTTTTCTTTGCTCAGGTGTCCAAGCATGACCGCCTTGAGTTTGTCATGAAGGATCTCCCCAAGCAGCCTGCCCGCGTTATCATTTGACAGATGACCTCTGCTTCCCAGGATCCTCTGCTTGAGATAATACGGATATGTACCGACCTGAAGCATATTAATGTCGTGGTTTGATTCGATCAGCACAGCGTCCAGACCGGTCAGATGCTCCACGGTGTACTCGTCGTAATAGCCCAGATCAGTCGCGACGGCGACGCTTCTGCCCTCGCTGCAGATGCGGTAGGCCACCGGTTCCGCTGCGTCGTGCGAGACGGAAAACGGGTGGATTTGTGCGCCGCAGAGCTCAAACGGCTCATCCGCGTGAATTGTGTGAAAAAGCGAGCTGTCAATCTCTCCAAGAGCCGCGATCCTTTGAATCTCCTGGATTGTTCCCGGCGTGGAGTAGATCGGAATCCCGTATTTGCGTGTCAGAACTCCAAGCCCCTTAATATGGTCCGAGTGTTCGTGCGTGACAAGAATCGCGTCAATTTCTTCCGGTTTCCGGTCCAGCCCGCGCAGTCCCTCCGCAACCTTTTTCCCGCTGATGCCGGCATCGATCAGGATATTCGCGCGGCCTGTTCCCACAAAAATACAGTTGCCGCTGCTTCCGCTGGCGATACTGCAAAAGTCCATGTTCTCTCAATCCTTTATCATTAAGTCGATAGAAGTATAAAAGAAAACCCCCGCAAATGCAAGAGGTTTTCTCAAAATCAGATTTCCTGTGTTTACGGCGCGGGTTTTTCAGCATCCGGCGCAGTCCGCGCCGAAAGCGGGATGCCAAAAGCGGCCATTGCCTCGTCGATCTGTTTCAAAGTGTCGGTCAAAAAGCCGCCGCTGTTGTCGATCGTCCTGCGGCATCTGCTTTTGTACTGCTCGTCCGAAAGCTGGTTTTCCATGATCTGCTTTGCTTTCTCCCGGGTATAGCCGCGGCTTTCCATCAGTCTTTGAATCCTGACCGGCGGCGCCGCCCGGATATACCAGACCTCATCACAGATCTGATCATAGCGCTCCTCAAGAAGCAGAGCGGCTTCGATCACGGTCAGCAGCGTGCCTTTTTGCCGCTGACGCGTAGTCTCGTCAAGAATCCACTGCCTGACGGCCGGATGAACGATCTGGTTCAGGATACGCAGCCGGCGCGGATCCGAAAAAACAATGGAAGCCAGAGTATTTCGGCTGATCATGCCGTCCGGCTGAAGAATGCAGCTTCCGAATGCTTCTGTGATCCGGTCATAACAGGGGCCTCCGGGCTGCTGCAGGCTGCGGGCAACCTCATCTGCCTGGATTACGTATGCTCCGTAGCGTTCCTTCAGGCAGGCGAGGACAGTGCTTTTCCCGGCGCCGATTCCGCCTGTGATCCCCAGAAGCTTTCCAGGAGTTTTCTCCATAAGAACTTCCTCCCTCTCTTTGCCTGTTTGTTATTTTGCCTCGTACCAGCTGTTTCCGGTATGCAGATCGATCTCGAGATTTACCTTAAGATCGGCGGCGTGCTGCATCTCCCTGGAGACGATTTCGCGCACCTCGTCTATCTCGTCGGCCGCCGTCTCTACAAGAAGCTCATCGTGAACCTGCAGGATCAGTCTGGATTTCAGATTCCGCGCAAGAAGAGATTCGCTGACCCGGTTCATCGCGATTTTGATGATATCCGCCGCGGTTCCCTGGATCGGGGCGTTCATTGCGACGCGCTCACCGAAGGACCGCTGCATGAAATTGGAAGATTTCAGCTCCGGAACCGGACGCCTGCGGCCGAACAGCGTCGTTACGAAGCCGTTCTTTTTGGCATCCTCCACCGTGCGGTCGAGAAATTCCTTGATTCCTGGATAGGTGCGGAAGTACTGCTCAATGTATTCCTGCGCTTCTTTGCGCGTGATGCCCAGATCCTGGCTCAGCCCGAAAGAACTGATTCCGTAGACAATGCCGAAATTGACCGCCTTGGCATTGCGCCGCAGAAGCGGAGTCACTTCCTCGGGAGCTACGTGGAACACCTGAGAGGCCGTGATACGGTGAATATCCTGTGCATCGCGGTAGGCCTGGATCAGTTTTTCATCGTTGGAAAAATGGGCAAGCACCCGCAGTTCAATCTGGGAGTAATCCGCGTCGAGGAATACAAATCCCGGCTTTGGCACAAAAACCTTGCGGATCAGTCTTCCAAGCTCCATCCGCACGGGAATATTCTGCAGATTCGGATCCGTGCTGCTGATGCGCCCGGTCGCGGTGATCGTCTGATGGAATTTTCCGTGGATCCTTCCGTCATCGGAAATAAAGTTTGCCAGTCCGTCCGCGTAGGTGGATTTCAGCTTTGTGAGCTGCCGGTATTCCAGAATATCGGCGACAATCGGATATTCCGGGGCAAGCTTGTCCAGCACATCCGCCGCGGTGGAATATCCGGTCTTTGTCTTTTTCCCGTGAGGAAGCTGCAGCTTTTCAAACAGGATGCTGCCGAGCTGTTTGGGAGAATTGATGTTAAAATCTTCTCCTGCTTCTTCGTGGATCTGCTTTTCCAGTTCCACAATCCGCCCGGTAAGCTGTTCGCTGTAAGCCTTCAGCTCTTCTGCCTTTACAAGGATTCCCTCCTGCTCCATGCCGTACAGCGTATAGACGAGGGGCATTTCAATTTCATGAAAAAGCTTTGTCATACCGAGCTGCGCAAGCTTCTGCTCAAGCGCGGGAAGCGCCAGAAGCGGGATCAGGGACTGCTGGCGCGCGTACTCCATAAATTTATCGGTCTTTGAGGCGTACGCCTGCCTCAGGCTGTCCTTTGCGAACAGTTCCTGCCGGGAAGGAAGCATGCGGCCTGTGTATTCTTTTGCGATATCCTCGCAGAAATAGCTGTCTTTCAGCGGATTGATCAGGTAAGCCGCAACAGAGACATCGTACAGATTCTTCTTGGATCCGGGGCCGGCATTAAGGAAGAAAAGCTGCTCTTTCAGATGTATCGCTGCCAGTGTCCCTGCTTTTTCGGCCAGCCTGGCAAACTGGCCGCGCAGATAATCCTCCGTAATTGTGTCGGAAACGCCGATCCAGCAGGAAACCACCTCCGCATCCGAAAAAGAGGAA
>CANQEC010000297.1 GCA_947594335.1 uncultured Lachnospiraceae bacterium | reverse complement strand
AAATAATGATTTTGCCATTGTCTGTTACCTCCACATTCTTTTTTATTTTGAATGTCCGCAAAATCCGTCCTACATCGCCGGGACGCCACGGAATATCGAGGTGATGAATGGCCAGCAGGTTCTTCTGCACATTGACGCCTATGCCCAGCTTCTGCGTGCTGCCCGTCATAATGCGGATCTTCCCGTCATTCAGATCCTCCAGGAGCTTTCTCTTTTTCTTTTCGGTCGTCCCCTCATGGATAAAGACAATATCCTCAGGGGCGGCGCCCCTTCTGACCAGCGCGTTTTTCAGCTCGTCATAGACATTGAACTCTTTTTTGGGCGTTGAGCTGTCGCAGAACACGATCTGCGAGGTTCCGGGCCGGCTCACATAATTCTCAAACACCTTACCGGCACACCTTTCTATCTTTGTTTCCATGCCCTCCTCCAGAAATTCCGGGTCGATCAGCCTCATATCCAGAGCGCACTTTCTGCCGTCGATCGTCACCTTCAAAAGATTGTCCTCGCTGCGCTTTGCGATCCCGGCGTGAATGTTCTCCGTCCGCCTTGCAATGTCCTCGATATACATTTCCTGCAGTTCATTTCTCTTTATCACAATATCCGTGCAGCCTTTAAAATCCGGCAGGCGCCCCTCATCCCCCAGCTGGCAGAAATCACAGACATCCGAGAACAGCGCCATCAGCTCCGGAAGATTGTGGAACCGGCTGTATCTGGATTTGATCCGGCAGTTCCGGCCGTCCACATCAATCTCAAACTCCGTCTCCCTCTCCCCGAACGCGGTGATCCACTCGTTGAAATATTCAATTCCGCAGCTCTTCATCTCCTCCGGCTGGAGATACAGCTGAAGCACGTACAGATCCGTCAGGCTGTTTGTGAGCGGCGTACCTGTGGCAAAAATAATCCTGCCCCCCGAATTCTGCACGCAGTGAACCTTTTCCAGCATCTCGTCGCATTTTTTGCTGCCTCTTGAGTGAAGGCCGACGATATCCTCCGCGGCGCCTTTTATCGTTACATTTTTGTAATTGTGACATTCATCTAGGACAAGGAGATCGATCCCCAGCCTGTCAAAGCATGCCTCATCCGTATCCTCAAGCGTATCCTGCAGCTTTTTATACTGTTTGTTCAGCCTGTTGTGCCTGGCTTCCAGCGCGCTTTTCTCTTTTCTGCTGTGCGACTGCCTGATCTCCTGCGCGCATTTGTATATCTCCTCCTTCTTCCGGTTCAGATAAAATTCCCGGCTCATCGTCAGCATATCGAAGGACGAATACGCCATATAGATGGCCGCAAAACCGCCCTCCTGGATCTTTTTGATGATCTCCCCTCTCGATGAAACGCCAAAATCTCCGGGATATATTGCAAGGAGCCTGTCATCCGGATACAGCATGCGGTGATCTCTCACAAACGCGTCAAAAACATTGTTCGGGACAACCGCCAGCGCTTTGGATACCAGTCCCATCCGGTGCAGCTCATGGATGCTGCAGATCATCTCGTACGTCTTCCCGCTTCCGACCTTATGCGCCAGAAGTGTATTTGCGGACATCACGCATCTGGCCACCGCGTCTTTCTGATACGGATAAAAACTGACTCCGCCGGACACATCCGCGAGCTTTAACCAGCTTCCGTCATACTTCTGGACGCCGTATCCGAATTTCCGGCTGTATATCTCCGCCAGCCGCTCGCGCCGGCCGCGCTTTTTATCAAGCCACCGCTGAAACTCCTCCTCGATCGCCCTCTGCTTTTCCTGGGCCTCAAGGGTTTCCTGCTGATTCAGCACGCCGGCGGAGCCGTCGTCCCCCTGATCCATGACCCTGATCATTTTCGCGTTCATCATCTGTTCCAGGATTCTCACCGCCGGCATCCTCTTTGTCCCGTACGTATATTGATTGAGGACCATATCCGGGTTGCTGCAGCGGATCATCCATCTGCCAAGATACCGGTTCATGACCACCTCCGGGCGCTCCTGCATGCCCAGCAGCTCTTTTATGAAGTCTGTATAATAAGAGGCAGGCACCCACATCGCGCCCAGGGAAATATGGATCTCCTCCGCCTCCGGCATCCCCGGCATCGCCTCCTTCAGCGCCCGGATATTCTCCGCAAAAACGCCCGGATACTTCTTCTCCATCTCTTTCGCCTCTTTCAGAAGCTCGCAGAGATTTCCGCGCACGTACATGTTTTTCACCAGCCACTCGGTGCGCGTCACATCATCCGGGTCATAACGGCGCGGATTGGGGTAGATCGCGCGCGCATTTTTCAGTTCCCGCACCAGGGCGTTCTCATCCATCCGGGCAAGCTCTGCCATATAGCTGACGCAGACGCTTCCGTCCCGGTTCATCGACATGACAAGAGCGTCCTCCGGAGAGAGCGCGGCGGATGTTTCCCACCCTGTCCCGGACGGCGCAGCGTTTTCTTCCAGGCCCTGACGCACGCTGTTTCTTTCGCGTCCTGCTTCGGATAGCACAGCGCCTTCCCCCAGGCCCTGACACACGCTGTTTCTTTCGCGTCCTGATCCGCCGGACGCGGAAATTTTCCGCACGGGATTATCGTCTTCCTGTTCGGATTCTCCGTCAAAATAAGGCATATCTTCATATGCCTCATCCAGTTCAATCTCAAATGTTTCGGTTTCCGGAGCCTTCCGCATTAATTTTCCAAATATCCCTTTTCCATACATAAGCGTCCCTCCTTACAGAAACATCGAGCAGGAGACGGCTTTTTCTCCTGCCCGTCCACACGGCACCTGGTTTCCATGCCTGAGCCTGCAATCGAGCAGGAGGCGGCTTTCCTCCTGCCCGTCCACACGGTACCTGGTTTCCATGCCTGAGCCTGCTATTTTCCCTGCCCGGGCCTAAGGTACAAATCGAAAGACCCCGACACAGAGTCGGGGCCTTCTCTGATATCTGCTATATTCTAGCAGAGACGCCTGAAATAATTTTTTATATACAGGCCTGCGTAAGGAAGACAGCTGCTGACGCAGCACGCAGGCCGCATAGCGAACAGGAGGCAAACTGCCTCCTGTTCGATCACAAACCTTTCTTTAGAGGAAATCACACCAGTCCTCTCTCCCATCCATGATATTATCGAGAACTCTCCCGAGAGCAGCTTCATCCCGGAAGCATTCTGTCCCAAGAAGGTAAACCCCTCTTTTCAGCGCGTTCAGCACATCGCTGCTGAATGTCCGGTTCCCCTGCTCGTCCTCGGCGAACTGGGGAAGCTGCGGCGCGGCGAGCACCGGCTTCGCGTTGACTCCGAACCGGTCGGCAAGAAGCGATACCTCATAAAAAATGTAATTCAGCTTATTGTTGGTCTTCAGA
>CANQEC010000296.1 GCA_947594335.1 uncultured Lachnospiraceae bacterium | reverse complement strand
CAGATTGCCCTCCGCGTCCTCCGCGCAGAGCAGCATTCCTTCAGAGAGGACTCCCGCCAGCTTCGCGGGCTTTAAATTCACCAGAACCATGACCTTCTTGCCGACCATCTCCTCCGGCGTGTAGTGCGCCTTGATCCCGGAGACGATCTGCTTCACCTGATTCCCGATTTTCACCTGGGAACAAAGCAGCTTGCGTGATTTCTTCACGGCCTCACAGGCGATGATCTCCCCTACCTGGAACTGCATCCTGCCGAATTCCTCAAACGTGATCTCCTCCTTTGGCTCAAGATTAATCACATTCGCCGCGCTTCCTTCTCCCGCATTTGGCGATCCGCTCTCGGTTCCTTTTCCATCCGCAGTTTTCACGGCTGCTCCTTTTGCGTCCTTTTCGGCTGCGTCTTTACCCTTCGAGGCAGCCTTTGCAGCGCCTTCTTTCGATGTGTCTTTTCCATCCGCGGTCTTTGCATTTTCGTCTGCGGATTCCTCCGCCGGCGCCGGATGTCTCTCCTCCACCTTCTTCATGACCTCCTTCAGGTCAAGGCGCGCGAACAGAATCTCAGGCTTCTCCGTAACTTTCGTCCCGGACTCATACAGACCGTACTGCGCCATCTCCTCAAGCGTCCGGTCCTTCGCGTTCAGCTGCGCGAGAATCTTCTCAGACGTCTCCGGCATAAACGCCTTCAGCAAAGAAGCGCCGATGCAGATGCACTCTGTGAGATTATAGAGAACTTCCGCCAGGCGGTCTTTCTTTGATTCATCCTTCGCGAGCGCCCACGGCATCGTCTCATCAATATATTTATTGCAGCGCTTGAACAGCGTGAAAATCTCCGAGATCGCGTCCGCCACGCGCAGGTCGTCCATCTTCTTCGACACGATGCCCGGCGCCGCAAGAGCAACCGCTTTCAGTTCTTCATCCACCGGTTCGGTCACACCTGTATTCGTGATAATACCGCCGAAATACTTGTTTGTCATCGAAATTGTACGGTTCACCAGATTGCCGAGCGTATTCGCGAGATCAGAATTCAGCCTTTCCACCATCAGCTCCCAGGTGATGACGCCGTCATTCTCAAACGGCATCTCATGCAGTACAAAATAACGCACGGCGTCCACGCCGAAAAATTCCACAAGCTCGTCCGCGTACAGCACGTTTCCTCTGGACTTGCTCATCTTGCCGTCGCCCTGGAGCAGCCACGGATGTCCGAACACCTGCTTCGGAAGCGGAAGATCAAGCGCCATCAGAAAGATCGGCCAGTAGATCGTATGGAAACGAATGATATCCTTTCCGATCAGATGCAGATCAGCCGGCCAGTCACGTTTGAACTGCTCCGTCGATTCCCCGTCACAGTCATACCCGATTCCGGTGATATAGTTGGTCAGCGCGTCCAGCCACACGTAGGTAACATGCTTCGGATCGAACGTGACCGGAATCCCCCACTTGAACGAGGTTCTCGACACACAGAGATCCTGCAGTCCCGGAAGCAGGAAATTGTTCATCATCTCATTTTTTCTGGAAACCGGCTGGATAAACTCCGGATGCGTGTTGATATGCTCGATCAGGCGGTCCGCATACTTGCTCATCTTAAAGAAATACGCTTCCTCCTTCGCCGGCGTCACCTCGCGTCCGCAGTCCGGACATTTTCCGTTCACAAGCTGAGATTCCGTAAAAAACGACTCGCATGGCGTACAGTACAGTCCCTCGTAATATCCCTTGTAAATATCGCCCTGGTCGTACAGCTTCTTGAAAATCTTCTGCACCTGCTTCTCATGATCCGCGTCCGTGGTGCGGATAAACTTGTCGTACGATGTATTCATCAGATCCCAGATCCGGCGGATCTCACCGGCCACACCGTCCACAAACTCCTTCGGCGTCACGCCTGCATCCTGCGCCTTGAGCTCAATCTTCTGTCCATGCTCGTCCGTTCCTGTCTGGAAAAACACATCGTAGCCCTGCATTCTGCGGTATCTCGCGATGCTGTCCGCCAGCACGATCTCATACGTATTTCCGATATGCGGCTTGCCGGATGTGTAGGCAATCGCGGTTGTCAGGTAATATTTCCCTCTTCCCATTTTGAAGACCTCCTCTTATAAATTCTTCTCTGGAATATAAGACAGCGCCCTGTCTCCGTACAGAAGACGAGCGCTGCCCGTGTTACCACTTCTCTTCGTCCTGCCTCGCGGCTCAGACCTCTGTGGGTACTGGACTTACCTTTTTGCGAACCATACCAGAATGACATTTGCAATATGCGCAGACCATACCCTGCCGCTGTAACAGGCGGAACCTGTCGTATCCTAACCAGTGTCCAGTACTCCCATCAATTCTTCATCCACCGTGTAGCTGCAGGCCACAGCAGCTCCCCGAGATGCAGAATCCGCCTCAGAATTATTTCTAAAGCCTTTCAGTCAAAGCCTGGCACCGGCTCAGATACGCCCCTCCGAAACCATCTTCCACGGATATTCCTGCAGTCCTTCTCACCAACCGGAACAACATACATAAAACTGTTCACTCTGCGTCCGGCGGCAAACCGGCCCAATAGAAACAGCCTCCTCATGTTTTCCAAAGACTTCTCTGTAACAGTACCCTTCCGTGTACTCTTTTCTTCCATGAGTTTGTGATTATCACTAATGAAATAACCATAACACAATTCCAGCATCTGTGTCAAGGTTTCTGTCTCAATTCCACATGTATTCCCATGCCTTGCATGACTCCATTCGTTTCATCCAGTCCAAAACCTTTTGTGTGGGTTCCCAGTCATCAGATTCCATTGCTCTTAGTTCATCCATAGAAAATGATATGGTATGACTCTGTTCCAGCTGTCTGTAGCTATGATCAAGGTGTTCCAGATACTCAGCGTTCTGCTTTGCCTTCAACAGTTCGCTGTAATCCCTTTCTGATACTATAACTACATTCTCATCTTTCGGTCTGGCAATGACTATCGGTTCGCCCCTGAAAGCAAAATCCATATATCTTTTAAGATTCGTTCTAAAATCAAGTGGTTTTATAGTTATCATATCTTTCACTTCCCTTCGCACACTTAAACATACACGTTTTCCATACATTTATTATATGTTGTCCAATTCCCCTGGTCAAGTCCCTTGGCCTGTATGAGATTCTTTCCGCTTTTGACGTGCAGACCCATGTAAGGAAGATAGCCGCTGGCGCAGCACATGGGACGCGCGGCGAGCAGGAGGGAAAACGCCTCCTGTTCGATAATCAAATTGCAGAAATTCTCATGATTTCAGTCAGGCCGTACCACAAGTTTTCAGTTGAAAAATTGCTCAGCTATGGTAGGATATAAAGAGACTTAATAAAA
>CANQEC010000295.1 GCA_947594335.1 uncultured Lachnospiraceae bacterium | reverse complement strand
GTTCGCCTCCCAGTAGGAGCCGAGCGTCCCGACGTCCTTCCAGTAACCGTTGAATTCGTAGGCCGCCAGCTTTTCCCCCTTTTCCCGGCAGTACGGAATGACATGCTTTCCGAAATCGCAGCCGCTCTGCCCGGACAGCTCGATCAGCGCGTCCTTTAACGCCTGCCACGAAAAGATATAGATGCCCATGGAGGCCAGATTGCTCTTCGGGATGTCGGGCTTTTCCTGAAACTCGGTAATCCTTCCGTCCTGATCCGTCACAACGACGCCGAAACGGCCTGCCTCCTCCATCGGCACAGGCATGACCGCGATCGTGACATCCGCCTGGTGCGCCTTATGATAATCCAGCATGATCTCATAATCCATCTTATAAATATGATCCCCGGACAGGATCAGCACATAGTCAGGATGAAACGATTCCATATAAGCCAGATTCTGATAGACCGCGTTTGCCGTCCCCGTATACCATTCTGTCTTTCCGGTCTTCTCATACGGCGGAAGCACGGTAACGCCGCCGACGTTTCGGTCCAGATCCCACGGGATTCCGATCCCGATGTGGGTATTCAGCCGGAGCGGCTGATACTGCGTCAGCACGCCAACCGTATCGATACCGGAATTGATACAGTTGCTCAGCGGAAAATCAATGATACGGTACTTGCCTCCGAACGTCACCGCCGGTTTGGCAACTCTGGCAGTCAGTATACCGAGACGGCTTCCCTGTCCTCCTGCCAGAAGCATTGCTATCATTTCCTTTTTGATCACATTATCACCTCTGCCTGTCCGGCACAAAAGTTTACTTGCTTAAATAGTATACCATACTTCAGCAAAATAATAAACATATATTACAAATTTTCCCCTGAAATTAGCGGGTTTTTATCATAAATAACTTATTTTTTCTACAAAAATATCTTTTTTTCTCTTTCGATGCTGGAATTATGCAATAAATCTTTTATTAATCTTTGTATAAATTTACTATTTTCGACATGCAAAAGTTCTTGGATTTTTGCGGATGAAAGCGTATAATAGACTATACACCAGTAGATAAGGAGATTTACAAAAATGTATCAGATAAATTATAACCGGCCCGTGCATGTCCATTTTATCGGCATCGGAGGGATCAGCATGAGCGGTCTCGCCGCCATCCTTCTGAATGAAAATTTCACCATCAGCGGTTCCGACGCGAAGGAATCCGCCCTGACCATCTGGCTTTCAAAACTGGGAGCCTCCATTGTTTACGGACAGCGCGCTTCAAATATCACGGACGACATCGACGCCGTCGTCTACACGGCGGCAATTCATCCCGACAATCCTGAATTTCTGGCGGCCCAGAAAAAGGGCATTCCGATGCTTTCCCGCGCGGAGCTTTTGGGACAGCTTATGCGCAATTACAACATGCCGGTCGCGGTGGCGGGCACCCACGGGAAAACCACCACGACCTCGATGCTCGCGCATCTTATGATGGCAGGCGGCCTCGACCCCACGATCTCGGTCGGCGGCATCCTGCAGTCCATCGGAGGAAATATCCGCATAGGCTCTTCCGACGTGTTTCTGACGGAAGCGTGCGAATATACAAACAGCTTTCTTGAGTTAAGTCCCTCCATCGGGATCATTCTGAATATTGAGGCGGACCATCTCGACTTTTTCCGGGATCTCGACGACATCAGGCATTCCTTCCGGCGCTTTGCCGAAAAAATACCCGCGGACGGAACGCTGATTCTCGAAAGCGGCATTTCGGATCCGGAATTTTTCACCCGGAATCTTCCCTGCCGTGTTGTGACCTTCGGCCTTCACAGCGGCGGCTATCACGCGGCCGACATCACATACGGTGAATGCGGAACTGCTTCCTTTACGCTCGTAAAAGACGGCGTCCCGTCAGGTACGTACCGTCTGTCCGTCCCCGGAGAACACAATGTCTCCAACGCGGTGGCGGCGCTCGCGGCGGGCGACCTGCTTTCCATTCCCCGCGAAAAGATGGCCGCCGGTCTGCTTGACTTCACCGGCACGGACCGCCGCTTCCAGAAAAAAGGAGAATTTTCCGGGATCACGGTTGTGGACGATTACGCGCATCATCCGACCGAGATCAGAGCCACGCTGCGCGCGGCGGCGAATTATCCCAAAAACACGCTCTGGTGCGTGTTTCAGCCGCACACTTACAGCCGCACCAAGGCCCTGCTGGACGATTTCGCAGAAGCGCTCTCTCTGGCCGACAAGGTCGTGCTGGCCGACATCTACGCGGCGAGGGAATCTGACAATCTCGGCATAAGTTCCGACACGCTGCGCGAAAAGATCGCCGCCAAAGGAAAGGACGTCTGGTATTTTCCAACCTTTGGCGAGATCGAAGAATTCCTTCTGAAAAACTGTGCGCCGGGCGATATCATCCTCACAATGGGAGCAGGCGATATCGTAAAAGTCGGCGAAGATCTGCTGAAAAAACACTGACCCTATTCCTCCGGCCGGATTTCAAACTATCCGTCCGGAGGTTTTTCATTTCTCATCCGTTTATCCACCGGATGGTTCCCTCAATTCTTCCTTTTACCACGGCTGTTTGCGGAGTTATCCACATTATCCACACAGTTATGCACATTTTCCTTTCCACATGCGGACTTTTCCCCTGTTGACAATCTGATTTACATAATGTTTTGACATTTTCCCCTGTTTCTCGCGTTTTACTCCTCTTTTTTTCTTACTGTCAACCAGTTATCCACATTATCCACATAAAAAGGTCTGCCCGCATGTACAGGCGCTCCAAACCGGCGGTGCAAAAAACATCCTGTTCTCTTTTTGCCCCAAATATGTTATACTCATATGCAGGGTCAAAAAAGTTTATCAGGAGGTTGATCATGAGACTGCACACGACTGCTCCTTCCGGGGCCACCCTGGTTCAAAATACCTTTATTGATCACTATATGCTGCAGGCAAACGGCGAATACGTCAAAGTCTATCTCTACCTTCTCCGCTGCGCGGGGGGGAATATGGATCTGACGCTCTCTTCCGTCGCGGACGCCCTGGAATACACGGAAAAGGATCTGCGCCGCGCGCTGTCTTACTGGGAAAAAGTAAACCTTCTGCAGATGAACTGTTCTCCCGACGGCACGATCCAGGAGATTACCTTCGGAACCCCTGTGGTTTCCGCCGCCGGTTTGGCGGCAGCCTCCTTTGGGGAACAGGCGGACGATGTTCCTTCCCGAAAGCAGGCGGCTGACGCGCGTTTTCAGACGCCGGACCGCGGCCGGATGGATTCCCTCAAAGAAAAGGAGGATATCCGCCAGCTTTTCTTTGTCGCGGAACAGTATCTGCAGCGCCCCCTCTCCTCG
>CANQEC010000294.1 GCA_947594335.1 uncultured Lachnospiraceae bacterium | reverse complement strand
ACATGAGGAAGGCGGAGAGCCCCGGGCCGATCGTCGGGAAACTGGTTCCGAAGGTCAAGAGCACAGCGCTTCTGCTCTACAAAATGTATCTGGTCCTGACGCTGCTGCAGCTTATTTTCCTGCTGCTCGGGCGCATGCCGCTGTTCGACGCGCTGACGACGACGTTCGGAACCGCGGGCACGGGAGGGTTCGGCGTCAAAAATGACAGCATCGCAGGCTACTCGCCGTATCTTCAGGTAGTGATCACGATATTCATGATCCTGTTCGGAGTCAATTTTAACGTATACTATCTGATCATAAAGAAAAAAGCGAAGCTTGCCGCTCAGTCCGGCGAGGTGCGGCTGTATTTTATGATCCTTTTTGTGTCAATCGTGCTGATCACGGCCAATATAGCGGGGATGTTTGATTCTCTGGCCGAGGCGCTGCGCCACGCCGCGTTCCAGGTGGGATCCATCATGACGACGACCGGGTTCGCGACGACGGATTTTGACGTCTGGCCGACCTTTTCAAAAACGATCCTTGTGATTCTGATGTTTATCGGGGCCTGCGCGGGCAGTACCGGCGGCGGAATCAAGGTGTCGAGGATCCTGATTCTTTTAAAGGCTGTGCGGAGGGAGATGAACCTGATCGCGCATCCGCACAGAGTCAGGACGCTCAAGGTGGACGGGAAAATGGTGGAGACATCCGTGATCCGCTCCGTCTGCGTGTTCCTCGCGACCTATGTGCTGATTTTCGGCGTGTCGCTTTTGCTGATCTCGATTGACAATTTTGATTTTACAACGAATTTTACTGCTGTCGCGGCGACAATGAACAACATCGGACCGGGCCTTGAGCGGGTTGGGCCGACCTGCAATTTCAGCGGCTACTCCGCTTTTTCCACGCTGGTTCTGACGTTTGACATGCTGGCCGGAAGACTTGAACTGTTTCCGATGCTGATCCTGTTTGCCAGAAACACATGGAGAAAATAAGCCGCAGACCGTGTAACTGCCGTGTTTTTCCGCGGATTCAGGGAAAAAAACGGCACGGTTAGAGATAATTGACAGGATAAAAATTATGTAGATTCTGTTAATCATGTGGACTTTTTTAAATAACTATGGTATTGTAAAAACAGTTTTTTAATAAAATCTTAAAAAACTCATTCTGAAGAAAGGTTCCGGGGAACAAAAGAATAAAGGATAAGGGAATCAGAGGTGATAAAGTTGTACAGGAAAAAATTTCTGACGGCTTTTCTGTGTCTGATGATGGCGGTGTCGGTACGTCAGTACGCCAGCGCGTCCGAGGTGGGAGCGCTGGAAGAGGACATGCCGCCTCTGCCGGGGGAGGAGACATGGATTGAGGCGCTGGAAGACGAGTCCGAAACCGGTACGGAAGAGGAAACAGAAGGGCCGGGTTCGGAAGGAGACATCATTCTTGGGGAAGACGGGACAGAGATGGCGGACGAGGGAGAATCGGAGTCAGAATCTGAGCTGGAATCAGAATCGGAGTCAGAATCAGAGGTAGAGATAACGGTGGAGGTCGTGGAGGTCACACAGTATGCTCTGGATACGGATCTGGTGCCGATTCCCGAATATGACGCAGACAAGGTATTTTTTGGAGATGAATACCGCTTTACTCAGGTAGAAGGGAAGTGCGCGGTGGTCTGCTCCAAGGAAGGCTGTCAGGTATATGAAGGCAAAGGGGATACCTACCGTGTGGTGGGTGAGATGGACTACTACGGCGTCTGCTATGTGCTCGCGGATGAGGACAAAGAGTGGGTGTACATAGAGTCTGGCAATGTCCGCGGCTTTGTGAACAACGGGGATATCGTGACGGGCGATGTGGCGGACCGCATTATCAGCGTCCGGGGAGATGATCTGACCGAGGCAAGGCTTACGCTTGCAAAGACGGATAACGCGGCTTTTACCTACACGACGACGACGGTCAATGAAGTTGTGGTGGACAAAGTATACGCGATAGCCGCGTGCAGCACCGAAATCTACGAGCAGAAAAAGACTTCTGCCCCTGTGGTCGGACGGCTTGCGGAAGGCGGACTGTGCTATATTCTGGAGGATACGGGAACAGACTGGTGCTACGTGGAATCGGGAGATGCCCGCGGTTTTGTGCAGGCAGAGGATCTGATCCGTGGAGACGAGGCGGACGCCTGCGTGGCGCAGGCCGGAGAGGAAATGCTGTCCCGGGCGGAGGTTCTGATAGCTCCGCGCGACAACCGCGCCTGCTATTATACGCTTACTTCCGTGCAGGCGGCATCCACAAGCCAGCTGCTTCGGGAGACGATGGTGAAATATGCGCTTCAGTTTGTCGGCAATCCCTACGTGTGGGGCGGCACAAGCCTGACGCACGGGGCGGACTGCTCCGGCTTTGTGCAGGCGATCTACGCGCAGTTTGGATATTCCATCCCGCGAGTCACCTGGGATCAGGCAGCCTACTGTCAGCGCATACCGATCAGCGAGGCTCTGCCGGGCGATCTGATCTTCTACTTTGACGGAAGGTCGATCTACCATGTAAGTATGTACATCGGGAACGGTGCGGTCGTGCAGGCCGCGAATTCCAGGGCCGGCATCATCACGAGCGGAATCGGAGGCAACGCGGTGTACGCGGGAAGAATTATTCAGAATTAAGACGCGCCGCTGCGAAAGAACCAGGCGGCAGGACAAAAGAATAAATGCGCAGAACAAAAGAATAGAGACACAGGATAAAAGACACCCCGGAATTTTCTCAAATTCCGGGGTCGTTTTACCTGCTTTTATGCTTCTATGCGCTGGCCTGCGTAATCTTATTTGGCCTGAATTACGTGCAGCATGTTTGTCATGGCGCCCTTGCCCTTGATCACGTTGGTGGCCGGATCGCCTGCCGTGAAGACCACGATATCGCCGGACTGGACATAGCCGTCGCGTCTCACGATGTACATGGAGTGGGAGATAATGTTCTCTGTCGAGTCTTCATGATATCCCTGCAGAGGAGTGATTCCCCAGTAGATCTGCATCCTGCGCTGCGCCCACTCGTTCGGGGATACCGCGTATACCGGGATCGACGGACGGAAGTTTGACATCAGCCGCGCGGTAAGACCGGACATGGTCGGCGTCACGATGCATTTCGCGTTGACGTATGTAGCTGTGTTGACAGCCGCGGCTCCGACCGCGTTGGATACGTTCGCGTCTCCGCGCAGCGAGCGGTAATCCACATTGGATTCGAATTTGAGATTCTGCTCGGTAGATTCCGCGATCTGGACCATCATCCTCAGAGCCTCCACCGGATATTTGCCGGCCGCCGTCTCGCCGGAGAGCATGATTGCGTCGGTGCCTTCATTGATCGCGTTTGCGACGTCCGTGACTTCCGCTCT
>CANQEC010000293.1 GCA_947594335.1 uncultured Lachnospiraceae bacterium | reverse complement strand
GAAGCACGCCGGCCCGAAGGGCATGCGTTGCGGGATGCCCTCAGGGCAGACATGTGTACAACTGGATTATAACAAGCTCTTGGTTAATTTATTTCCCGACAGCCCCCATAAAATCTCATCCGCAGCATCAGCTGAGAGCGTCAGCCGACCGTAAGACAGACGCTCAGGGCCGCGTATACTGCTGCAGTGAGCTAAACTGAACCTCATTGTTTTCGGCGAACAGCCGGATGCTTTTCCCGCTGGCCCCGTAAATCCGAACTGTGAGGGCTGCTTCCCCGTCAATATAAAAGATACCTGCGGAACCTTCCTGAATATAGGTAAAGGAGTATTCCTCACCGGGCGTAAGGTCCGCCGCGGTCTCCGCGATAAGCAGATCCCCGTTATGGAACAGCAGCTGAACTTTCCCCTCCGCGGGCGAGATGGCTATTCTTTTGCTCTCCTCCTCTTCCCCATTGTAATCGAAGCTGAGGCCAAAAGAACCCTCGCCGCTGTACTGGAATCTGCCGGTAAGAAGAAAGCTCTCATAGCAGGTAAAGGCGTCGGCGCTGCCGGCAGGCTCTCCCTCTGCGGCCGAAATCTGCACATCCTCCTGCGCCAGACTGCACGGAACCGAAAAGCTTTCCGCGACCGCATCCACCGGAGCCAGACAGAGCGTTCCGTCCTCCTTCTGAACCAGCTTCTGAACAGCCAGATTGCCCGCCCAGGCGGAAACCTGCGTGGAAGAAGGCGATTCTGATCGTCTGACCCAGCCGACCATATAAGCGTTCTCCCCGTCCTCCACATGCTTTGCGGCGTAAAACAGCTTGCCGTCCAGTCTCACAGGCTCACCATAAGGACCATAAGGCGTCTCGGAAGCCGCGTACCAGAGCGTGTCATCCTGCGCGGAATAGGTCAGATACCAGGTATCTCCGATCTGAAAAGTATCGCTGCACTCCAAATTCCAGAAACCTCCCACCGGGTCGGTAAAAATAATCCCGTCATAGGCAGATGTCTCCAGGTTTTCATCCAGCGTATATTTCAGAATGCGGGCCGTACCGTCCTGGGCCGCCGTCACCGTCAGGGTAATCTTTCCTGTCTCAGCGTCATAGTATGCCTGCGGATCACGGAAATCATTCTTCTGCCCCAGCTCGTCGGGCGGCGTGATCTCCCATCCCGCCTTTTTTTCGAAGGAATCCGGACTGCTTCCCACAGCCACCATGATTTTCTCTTTATATTCCAGGGAAGCCGAATCCCCATGCCCTGTGTAGAAGAGATAATAGGTATCCCCGACCTTCACCACCGAACCCGTGCCGATCCAGGCATCCTGCGCCTCCGGATCCTCGGCGGACTCCAGTATCGGATCCTCGTATTCCGTATAAGTCACAAAATCCGTCGTGGTTGTCAGATAAATGGAGTGTCTGTAGGAATCTCCCGCTTCCTTGAGGTAATAGATGTAATAGACCCCGTCCTCATAATAAGGCATGGGATCTCCCACATAAGGCTGACTGAACCAGTCTATCTCCGGAAGGAAAAAGGAGCGGTACTCATAAGCCTGTTCCTGTTCATCCGGCGTCTGCATGGCAGCAAAATCCTTCTCGGAATCATCCTCAGAAACGGCTTCACTGTTCGCTTCGGAGACAATTTCGCTGTCGGCTTCAGAAACAATTTCACTGTCGGCTTCTGCTGCCGCACAGCCTGTGCTTTTGCACCCTCCCAGCAGGAGTCCAAGCGTCAGACATACGGTCAGATACTTCATAAATGTCCTGTTTTTCATCGTTTGCCCATCCTTTCTGTTAAAAAACTTGCGGTCCATTCTGTTCACGGTCTGATCGTTTTGTGCATAATGTAAAATCATTTTTACATTTGAACAATTAATACATTTGCATTTTAACCGTTCTTTTGGAACTTGTCAACCAGAAAGCATCGACAAAAGGCAGGGCGGGAAGTTTACAAATGTAAACATAAATGCATCTTCTTCCTCGTCCTGCCTCAGATGAACATCCGAATTTTTCTAATCCTCAAACATAGGGGTAGACAGATACCGGTCTCCTGTATCGGGAAGCAGGGCAACAATCATCTTTCCCTCATTTTCAGGCCGCTTTGCCAGCTCGACTGCGGCGTGAACGGCAGCCCCGGAGGAGATCCCGACCAGGACGCCCTCGCTCCTCCCGATCAGTTTTCCGGCCGCGAAAGCATCCTTGTCGGAGACCGGAATGATCTCATCGTAAATATCCGTATTCAGAACCTCGGGAACGAAGCCGGCGCCGATTCCCTGGATTTTGTGGGCTCCGGCCACGCCTGTGGACAGAACGGCGGATGTGGCCGGTTCGACAGCGACAATCTTGACGGAGGATTTTTTTGACTTCAGGTATTCTCCGACGCCCGTGATCGTTCCGCCGGTGCCGACGCCCGCAACGAAAATATCCACGCTGCCGTTTGTATCCTCAAAAATCTCTGGGCCGGTGGTTTCCCGGTGCGCTTTGGGATTGGCAGGATTCACAAACTGGCCGGGAATAAAGCTGTTCGGAATTTTCTCCGCCAGCTCCGCGGCTTTTTCAATCGCGCCCGTCATTCCTCTGGAGCCCTCCGTCAGCACCAGCTCCGCGCCGTAGGCTTTCATAAGCTGGCGCCGTTCTATGCTCATGGTCTCCGGCATGACAATGATAACCCGGTAGCCTCTCGCCGCGGCCACGGCAGCCAGCCCGATTCCCGTATTTCCGGAAGTCGGCTCGATGATGACTGATCCTGCCTTCAGCTTTCCGCTGTTCTCGGCGTCATCGATCATCGCCCTGGCGACGCGGTCTTTCACGGAACCGGCCGGATTAAAGTATTCCAGCTTCGCGACGATCCTGGCTTTCAGATCTAAAGCCTTTTCGATGTTCGTAAGCTCCAGAAGCGGCGTTTTGCCGATCAGCTGATCGGCGGATGTATAAATACCAGACATAAACATAACCTCCCATTTACTGAATGGCTCTGAAACCATTCTGAAGATCTTCAAGAATATCGTCAATATGTTCTGTTCCGATGGAAAGCCGGATCGTGTTGGGGCGGATTCCCTGATCCGCCAGTTCTTCCTCGCTGAGCTGGCTGTGCGTGGTCGTGGCGGGATGGATTACAAGGCTTTTCACATCGGCCACATTCGCAAGCAGGGAAAAGATTTTCAGGCTGTCGATAAATTTATGCGCTTCTTTTACGCCGCCCCTGATCTCAAAGGTGAAAATGGAGCCGCCGCCGTTGGGGAAATACTTCTGATACAGCGCGTGGTCGGGATGTCCGGGCAGGGACGGATGATTGACAGCCTCCACCTGCGGATGGCGGGAAAGAAATTCCACAACCTTCTTTGTGTTCTCCGCGTGACGCTCAAGGCGCAGGGACAGTGTCTCGATTCCCTGAAGAAGCAGAAATGCCGCAAAGGGGGAGATGGC
>CANQEC010000292.1 GCA_947594335.1 uncultured Lachnospiraceae bacterium | reverse complement strand
ATATGGACGCCGTGCGTCTGCTTGGGGATATTATCCTCCAGACGGCAGAGCTTACGAAAGAGCAGGATTCTCTCGGCTGCGCGAAGCTGGTCGTATTCTGCAACGCGCCGGACGACAATCCGTTCATGGCGGGCGCATTCCACGGAGTGACGGAAGGCGATGCCGTTATCAATGTCGGGGTCAGCGGTCCCGGCGTCGTAAAGCATGCTCTGACCGAAGTCAGAGGAGCCGATTTTGAAACACTGTGTGAAACGATCAAAAAAACGGCGTTTAAGGTGACGAGAGTCGGACAGCTTGTCGCGCAGGAGGCCTCACGGCGGCTCGGCGTTCCGTTTGGGATCATCGACCTTTCGCTGGCGCCCACCCCCGCGGTCGGGGACAGCGTGGCCGACATTCTCTGCGAGATCGGACTGGAATATGCCGGAGCGCCCGGAACAACAGCCGCGCTCGCTCTGCTGAACGATCAGGTCAAGAAAGGCGGCGTGATGGCGTCCTCCTATGTAGGCGGACTAAGCGGCGCATTCATTCCGGTCAGTGAGGACCAGGGGATGATCGACGCGGTGAAGGCAGGCGCCCTGTCTCTTGAAAAGCTTGAGGCGATGACCTGCGTCTGCTCGGTAGGCCTTGACATGATCGCGATCCCGGGCGACACGAAAGCGTCAACGATTTCCGGCATCATCGCCGATGGGATGGCGATCGGCATGGTCAATCAGAAGACGACGGCGGTGAGGATCATACCCGTAATAGGAAAGGGTGTAGGAGAAACCGTCGAATTCGGCGGCCTGCTCGGATATGCTCCGATCATGCCCGTAAACCGTTTTTCCTGCGAGGCGTTTGTAAACCGGCGCGGAAGAATCCCGGCTCCGATTCACAGCTTCAAAAACTGACCAGAGCCTCTGCAAAACGCGTGCAGTCCCGGAGATCCTGCCGGGAAACGGCCGTTTTCGGCGCAAAATCCACAGCCAGAAACGCTCCGGTCAGTTCAGATTAGAATCGATCAGAGTTTCCCTGAAGAACCACGGGACTCATTTCATATTCCGAGCGGAAATGAGTTCCGTATTTTAACGCGCGGATTCCCCGGTACAGATGAGAGGCTTTAAAATCCTGACGCAGCATCGCGCGCCCGGTTTCGGTCAGCTTCCCCGCGGCATCCGCATTTTTGGCAAGAAGAGGGATATTCCCTCTTTTTTTGATCTCATGAAGAAGAGGAGCGGCTTCCCTGCGAAATCCCAGCACTTTTGCGTAGTACGCCGGTCCGTCCGCGCGGAAACGCTCCGTCTGCGCCGCATCAATCTCAAGGATCAGATGCAGAAGCGCGCGCCGGATCCGGGATCTTGTCATATGCTTTGTCATAAGAATTTCCGTGATTTCTTCAAAGTTTTTCCCAATGCACGCAAAACGCAGTCTGCGGATCCGGTCGGAGAGATCCCCGGAAATATCCAGGATATCATCATACCGCTCTCCAAAAAGCAGTTTTTGCTGTAAATACGGCAGAAGATCGTCAGACGTGACCATTTTCGCAGCAGAAGACGCATAGATGTCATATAAATTGGGAGGAATGCAGCCGCAGATTTCCCGGATGCTATCCCGTCCAAACCTATCCTTCTCTGGTAAAAGCACTTTCCTGAGGGAGAAGGCCGAGCAGAACGGTCCCTGGATCCGGCTGTCATGATAGCCGCTCCCGACACGCGCGATCGGAATGATCTTCATCTGCGGGCAGAATTTCAGGATGGCTCTGCAGTATTCAATTCCCAGAATGTTATTGGGCAGCTCAAAAAACTGTTCCGGAAACGCCGCTCCATCCCCCTCCTTTTGCAGATATTCCTGTACGGCGTCCGCGCGTGCGCGCGCAAATCCGGTTCCGTCTGCCAGGCGAAAGCGCAGAGCTGCTTTAAATGTCTCCGGCTCCTGATTCAGGATTTTGGCGGTTTTCCAAAACAGATCCGGATATGCCGTTCCAATATCCGGCTGCGTGTCATTGCCGCATGCCGCGTTTAAAACCGTGTTCTCAAGTTCCGGCACCTCACATCCAAAGCACAGAGCGTCCACAGCCTTCAGCCCGTCAAGGACTGATACGGCTCCCTGCGCAAAATACTCAGCGCTCCCCGCCGCGTAGCAGACGGGCAGCTCCAGAACAAGATCGGCGCCGTTCAAAAGAGCCATTTCTGTTCTTGTGTATTTGTCAAAAACTGCCGGCTCACCGCGCTGCACGAAATCCGGACTCATGACCACGACCGCAAAATCCGCCCCGCTTTTCCTTTTTGCCTCTCTTAAGTGATACGCGTGTCCGCTGTGAAACGGATTATACTCCGCAATGATTCCAACTGCTCTCATAATCGGATCCTCCTTCTTTTTCCAGTATACCACATTGTGCGGGTACAGTTCATCGGAAACATCTGCTTTCCGGATAGGAAAAATGTGCGGAAACGTCTCTTTGTACGCTCAAAAATGCCCTTATTTATCAAATTTCATCTTGTCCGCTGTAAAAATATGGGTTATAATCAAAATTAACGTAAATTAATCGAAAGGAGTCCATTCACCATGGCATTTATTGATGTACTGAAAGCAAAAGCGAAAGCAAACAAGAAAACCATCGTTCTTCCCGAGACCGAGGACAGGAGAACCTATGAGGCGGCCGCGAAGATCCTTGCTGAAGGATTTGCCAACATTATTCTTGTAGGTACGGAAGAAGCGGTAAAGAAGGGCAGCGAAGGCCTTGACATCACGGGCGCTGTTGTTGTTGATCCGGCTACATCGGATAAGACTGCGGCCTACATTGACAAGCTTGTCGAACTGCGGCAGAAGAAGGGCATGACCCCGGAGAAAGCAAAAGAGATCCTTCTGAACCAGTATCTGTACTACGGCGTTATGATGGTCAAGATGGGCGATGCGGACGGTATGGTATCCGGCGCCTGCCATTCCACCGCCGACACGCTTCGTCCGTGCCTCCAGATTCTGAAGACCAAGCCGGGCACAAAGCTTGTCTCCTCCTTCTTCCTGATGATCGTTCCGGACTGCGAGTATGGCGAGGAAGGCAAGTTTGTATTTGCTGACTGCGGTCTTGTACAGGATCCGACCTCAGAGGAGCTTGCCGCGATCGCCGCGTCTTCCGCGAAATCCTTTGAGCTTCTTGTCGGCGCAGAGCCGAGAGTCGCGATGCTGTCCCACTCCACGATGGGCAGCGCAAAGCACGCGCTTGTTGATAAGGTAGCTGAGGCGACCAGAATCGCAAAAGAAGAGAATCCTGGTCTGAAGCTCGACGGCGAGATGCAGCTTGACGCTTCGATCGTTCCGAGCGTAGGAAAATCCAAAGCTCCGAACAGCGATGTTGCAGGCAAGGCCAACGTCCTGATCTTCCCGAACCTCGACGCAGGAAATATCGGCTACAAGCTCGTACAGAGACTTGCAAAGGCTG
>CANQEC010000291.1 GCA_947594335.1 uncultured Lachnospiraceae bacterium | reverse complement strand
AAATACTTTTTGACCCCAGCATCACATTTCATATGAATATAAAAAGCAGGGAAGCTGTATGAGAGGGGAAAACAATGGAAGATTTTAAAAATTTAAGGGAAATTATGACAGAGTCGGAGGAAATTTTTGACGGGGAGGTTGTCCATCTGTTCAAAGACACGGTGGAGCTTCCGAACGGAAAAACTGCGACAAGGGAGGCGATCCGCCATATCGGCGCGGTTGCGATCGTGCCGCTTACAGAGGATGGGAAAGTGATTATTGAAAGGCAGTTCCGCTATCCGCTGAACCGGGTCATCACAGAGATTCCCGCGGGAAAACTTGAAAGTAAGACGGAGGATCCTCTTGCGGCTGCCAAAAGAGAGCTGAAGGAGGAGACGGGATATACAGCGGATCTGTGGACGGAACTGGGAACGTATTGCCCGGCGGCCGCCTACTGTGACGAGGTGATCACGATCTATCTGGCAAAAGGGCTTCACAAAGGGACGCGAAAGCTCGATGACGATGAATTTCTGAATATCCGCGAGGTGCCTCTGGATGATCTGATAAAGGATATCATGCAGGGAAAAATCGCGGATGGGAAGACGCAGGTGGGACTGCTGAAAACGTATTGTGTGGAGAGATTTTCGCTTTGATGGTGCATGGGGCGGTTCTGCATTTGGAAAGTTGGAAAGTCCGGTGCTGGAATTTCATCATAACGAACGATAAAAGGAAAGGAGAGCTATAATAATGAAAGAACTGAAACTTTTTTATCTGGAAGATTGTCCGTACTGTCACAACGCGAGGCGGGCGCTCGCAGAGCTGGTCAGTGAAAAGGCAGAGTACGCCGGGGTGAAGATCGAGTGGATCGAAGAGAGCCAAAGGCCGGAGATCGCAGAACAGTACGATTATTATTATGTGCCGACGATTTTTGCAGGTAAAGAAAAACTTTATGAGGCGCATCCGTCTGAGAGCTATGCGGACTGCAAGAAGAATATGAAGGCAGCGCTGGATGCCGCTCTGGGCTGAGTTGATGTTTTCGGGGATAATGAAAAAGCTGAGGATGAAAAGTTTCAGTATATTTATTTTGTACTAACCGGAACAGAATGGAGAACGCATGAAATTTTTACATTTATCGGATCTGCATATCGGTCTGAAGCTGATGAACCGGGATCTGCGTGAGGACCAGGAATATATTTTGCATCAGATTGTGGAGACGGCCCGGCGGGAACAGCCGGACGCGGTTGTGATCGCGGGAGATATCTACGACAAGGCGGTTCCGTCCGCGGAGGCCGTCGAGGTGTTCGATCAATTCACGGCGGAGCTGACCGCCGCGGTTCCGTCCGCCGCGGTCATGATGATCAGCGGCAATCACGACAGCGCGCCGCGGGTGAATTGTTTCCGCAGTGTACTTGCGAAACAGAATCTGCACATGGTCGGTGTCCCGCCGCTGACCCCGGAAGAACATATTGAAAAAGTCACGCTGCAGGATGCTTACGGCAGCGTGAATTTTTATCTGCTTCCGTTTGTGAAGCCGTCGATGGTGAAGGCGGTGGTCGGGACGGACGAAAACGGGAATAACTTTTCGTATGACGAGACAGTGCGCCGGATGATCGCCAGGGAGGAGATCGATGAGAAGGCGAGAAATGTCCTTGTCAGTCACCAGTTCTATCTTCCGGTCGGAAAAGGAGCCGGGGATGTGGAGCGGATGGATTCGGAGATCCGGACGGTCGGCAACATCGACGAGGTGAGGGCGGATGTCCTGGCTCCGTTTGAGTACGCGGCGCTCGGACATATCCACAAGCCCATGAGCGTGTCGGGGGAGACATGCCGGTACTGCGGAACGCCGCTTGCCTGCTCGGTCAGTGAGGCGGGGCAGCCAAAAGGGATCATCCGGGTGGAGCTGGGAGAGAAAGGTTCAGAGGTCAGAACGGCAGTGCTTCCGCTGTTTCCGCTGCGCGAAGTGAAGGTGATCCGGGGGACTCTCACGGAGGTCCTCGGACAGTCCTGCGGCGATTATGTGACAATTGTCCTCACGGACAAGGCCGATCTGGATGTGATCGATATGCAGGAAAGGCTCCGGCTTGTGTTTCCGTACCTTCTGGAAATCCGGCGGGAAAATCTGCGGCGGCCGGACTATGAAAAGGAACCGGGAAGTCTGACCATGCCGGATCCGTTTGAACTCTGCTGCGAATTTCTTCAGGAACCGGATGAGGAGGAAATGGAGATTCTGCGCGATGTGATCAATACGGTCCGGGAGGTGAAGTGACATGAAGCCGCTGAAATTAACGATGCAGGCGTTCGGTTCCTATGGAAAGCGGACGCAGATAGATTTTGAAGCGCTTTCCCAGAAACTGTTTCTGATCACCGGGGACACGGGGGCAGGAAAGACGACGATTTTTGACGCCATTGTCTTTGCGCTGTACGGGGAGGCGAGCTCCAGTATGAACCGAAAAGACGGGATTGTGCTGCAGAGCCAGTATACCGGATTTGACCGGGAACCGTTTGTGGAGCTGACCTTTTCGGAGGGACGCGGGGAAACAGCTGCCGTTTATACAGTCAGGCGTGTTCCGCGGCATCTGAAGCTGATTACCAGAGGAGCCGGGAAAGGCGTCGCGACGCGGGAAGCCGGAAGTTCGGTGACGCTGACGATGCCGGACGGGACAGAATATCCGTCAAAGGAGGCAAATCACAGGCTGGAGGAGATCGTCGGCCTTACGAAGAATCAGTTTATGCAGGTGGCGATGATTGCGCAGGGCGAATTTATGGAGCTGCTGCGGGCGAAATCGGATGATAAAAAACTGATCTTTCGAAAACTGTTCAACACGGAGCTGTTTCAGCGGATTGTCGACGAACTGAATGAACGCAAAAAGGCAAAGGAAAAGGATATTGCCGTGATACGGACGGAATGTCAGACGGTCGCTGCAAGAACGGTCATTCCGGAAGACTCTGCGCAGTGCGGCGTGCTGATCTCGCTGAAAAAGCGGATCATGGACGGTGAGATTACAGCCATGGAGGAATTTCTTGCAGAGCTGCTGCGGCTGTGTGACGAACTGAGAGAGCGGGAACAGAAGGAAGCGCAGAACTATAAAGCGCTCGCAAAGGCCAGGGATGCAAAAAGAGACGCATACACAAGCGCCATGCAGCTGCTGGATTTTTTTGCGCAGCTGGACCAGGCGGAGAAAGAGATTGCCGCATATGAGGCGGCGTCAGAAGAAATCAGAGAAAAACAAAAGCTGTCCGGGCAGCTTAGCGCGTCATACGAGATTCTTGCCAGGTACCAAAGATACACGGATGCGGCGAAGACGATGACGGATGCGCAGAATGCGCAGAAAGAGCAGCAGGACGCGCTTCCGAAGCTGGAACTTCTGGCGGCGGAAGCGGCCGAAAAAGAAACCGGAGAAAAAGAACTTTATGAACAGACGCTCGCGGATTTTAATCAG
>CANQEC010000290.1 GCA_947594335.1 uncultured Lachnospiraceae bacterium | reverse complement strand
AATGTCCCCTTCATCTCCGAAGGTCCCGTTCCCGGAGTGCATCACCACGGCAGAAACAGCGGATGACGGAATCTGCCCCTGCGCCTCATTTTCCGGGACTTCCGCCATAATATCCCCGCCGCGCCGCGCTTCAATGCGGTTGACGACGACCGCCCCTATGATCAGCACCGCGACAACAAAAAAGGAACTAGCCAGCTTCAGCATTCCGGTCATCCTTATCTGATCCTTCCTGCGGATCTTCTCCCGGAAATTTTTGATCGCCTTATCCGGAACTCTGTCCTGCTCCGTCTGTTCCTCACCGAATATTTCCGCCATATAGTCCTGCATCTCTTTATTCTGCTCATAGAAAACAAAATATCCCGGGATCTGATCGTATTTTTCCTCCTCGATCCAGTAAAGCTTCTCCTCCTGCTCCTGAAGATGATACAGAAAACAGCGTGACTGCGGTACTTCCTTCGCGAGATGGTCCATGCGCTTCACAGGATATTCCCCAATCACGCAGCAGCCCTGAATCTCGCATGCTCCAAAAAATTCCCTGCACTCTTCAAGAACCGTTCTCCTCTCTTTTTGTTTTTCGGCTTTCCCGTCAAAATCCAAAGATTCCTGGTCATCCGAAACAGGATCGGTCTTATTTTCAGTATTTTCAGGAACTGCCGTACTTTCCCCGGGCACCTCCACAAGTCCCCGGATAAATACCAGGATTCCTTTTTCCGTCTCCTGCTTCTCACCGAGAAACACTCCCAGAAAGCCTTTCTCCTCCTGCTGCTCTTTCCTGTGGATATAGGTCATCACATAATCTTCCATGTAAATTCGTCTGTTCCCCTGTATATCACCTATCTGGCGTACATTTTTCGGTAATGCTGCACCCTTTTCCATACTCCTTCACTCCTTTTCTTTTCAAGTACGCCTTCCCGCATGCCCGCTCCGTATTCCGGCGCCAGCAGCATGCTTCCTTATACCTTACCATACACTTTATGCGGAATTTAGTATTTCATGGACAAAAATCTAAATTTTTTTAAACCCGCATATTTTTCCCAAAACGGAGATACTTATAGAAAACCGGTACCGCAGCACAGAAACCATGGAAGAAAGGAGTCTGCCTCATGCTGTCAACTCTGAAAAAAATTCCGCGCGGCCCTTGGACCGCCTCTCCTTACCGGGCAGAAACGGAAATTCTCCCGGAACGCCTGCGCGCGCTTCTTGCGCTTCACGATAAAAACCATACGCCGCCCGTCATTCTCTGCATAGGAACAGACCGTATTATCGGCGACAGTCTCGGTCCTTTAGTCGGCTCAAAGCTTGCAAAAACAGGGGCATTTTCTCATATTTACGGGACGCTGGAAGCTCCGGTCCACGCCTTGAATCTGCAGGAAACTCTCCTGAAGATCAAAAAAAGGCACCCATCCGGCACTGTAATCGCCGTGGATGCCTCTCTTGGTTCAAAATCTTGTATTGGTTCCGTCCTGATCCGCGACGGCGGGCTGCACCCTGGAGCGGGGATCAGCAAAAAACTCGGGCTGGCAGGTGATATTTCCATTACAGGAATCACAAACGAGGGGGAAGGATGCCCCTGGCTCTCTCTCCAGACCGCGAGACTGTCCGTCGTCATGCAAATGGCGGATCAGATTGCCGCATGTATCCTCGAAAGCTGTGCGCATGCAGATTAAAGCGCTGCGCTATTTTCACGCTTCGGAAAACCATCCCTCATCGACAGATTTCCCGAGATCCCAGCAGTCCCAGCCCTTCCAATGCGGCTCGTTCACCGTGTCAAGCAGCAGCTTGTAGCTCCAGTAAAAATAGCCGGAACCTTTCCGCCACGCGGCAAGCTGCTCTTTCCCGAGCCGCTCATAGATCTCTTTCTTTTCTTTTGCAGACATGCCCGCATTCTCAGTAAAATCCATGCCGTTCAGTACCGACTGGCCGCCTTTCGTGTCCATACCAACCGCAAGAGAATTAAACAGGCACCATTCGCCGCAGATCACCGGCACATACGCCTGCACTTCCTCAATCTCTTTCGCGAAATGCTCCCGGATATAATTTGTGTAGCCCTCTATTGTCTGCTCGCAGCCCTGCATCTCCGCCATCATCAGATACTGATGCGTATCCAGGACGACATTTCCGACATACTGCGGCTGCGTGAGAAATTCCTTCCACGCCTTCAGCTGAAATCCGTCGTGGAACACCACATATTTTCCTTCCGCAATATTCGGATGGATGCGGTCATAGGCTCTCGCGTAGAAATCCCGCAGAAACTCCATCGTGTTCGGCGCGCTTCCTTTGGCCAGCTCCGGGTCCGCCGGCGGATACCGTTTCTGAACATCCATTGTGTTCCACATCGGTTCCGTTACAGGCTCGTTGATCGGAGTAATCCCGAACAGCCCTTCCCTTTGCCCGTAGCGTTTCGCCAGCTTTTCAAGAAGATCCAGGACAAAATCCACCTCTCCCGGTGTCTGGCTCCACCTGCACACGCCGGAAATTCCGCCGTTATCAAAACCATTCTGCCCCAGGGGCGCGGTATGAAGGTCGATCAGAATTTTCAGCCCGTACTTCTCTGCCCAGCCAAACGCCTTGTCAAGCTCCTCAATGCAGCCGATGAACGGCTCCCGGTCCCCAAAAATAAAATAGGGAACCGGAATGCGGACCGCATCCAGGCCAATCCGGCGGATCGAGGCGAAATCCCTCTCCGTGATATATTCGCTTCGATGGATCCGGATCCTCGCCTCATAGACCTCATGCGGCAGCTGCAGAGGAAAGTTGTACTCATCCTCCGCATCCGTGCCTTCAAAAAGCGCGGGACTCATCCATTTTTCCAGAACGAGCCAGTTTCCAAGATTAACTCCTTTTACATACATTCCCGTCTCACCTCTTCTGTTATATTTTTATAAACAGTTTAACCCGGCGGGGCGATAAATGCAATCTTTATCGGATGCCTTTTTTGTTTCTTCAACATGCTGCATCCTCAATCCTTCAACAGTTCCATAAGGTAATGTTCATCTTTTGCATGTGAACCATTGTGTTTATGGTATTCTCTGATGCATTGTACCAGCAGATCCGGATTATTTCCAAAATATTCCCTGAAAAAAACTGTACTGTTATCATATTTTCTCCTGCCGCAGGATATATGCTTTCTGGCAAAATCCTTGGGCTTCATCGAAGACTTAACCTTTTCATATTCCTGCTCCAGTCCTTCTGCTATGATAAGCAGCATCTCCAACTCTGGTTTTGTGCAATACTTCTGTACTTCGACAATTTTATCCTTATAAGCAGAAGGTATCGTCAAAGCATCGCTCTGTTTATCCCCTATACGAATACCTTTACTTTACCCGGATAAATATTCAGCTCTGTCCTGACTTGTGCAGACGTTTTTATCTGCCTTGCATGATAAGGAACTAATCCCAGCAGATCATCTTCTGAAAATTTCAG
>CANQEC010000289.1 GCA_947594335.1 uncultured Lachnospiraceae bacterium | reverse complement strand
GGAACTGCCGCGGTTTTAAGTTCTGTCGGGGCGTCCGCGACCTACATCTTCTGCTACTACAACGTGCAGATCGCAGGACTGAACGCCGTGATCTGGGGACTTCTGGCAGGGGGAATCCTGTACTTTGCAGCAGGATATGTTACCTCCGCGAAGAGGCCGCTGGAGCAGGATATTTTAGACAAATGTTTTTAAATCACCGAAAGGGCAGGACATCTTCCAAAAAGACACCTTTAAAAAGTGCCTCCGGAAGTGTTCCTGCCCTTTACGACGTTTCCATTTGCCTGTTTTCCTGATTTTTATCCCTGCCTGTTTTTATACTGGTATACCGGAAGTCAACAGGGCGCAGACTGTCTGCCATTTATTTATTTTTATTGTAGATGATCATCAGCCCCTTCAGCAGAAGCTGATCGTCGATCACAATGTCTCTCCTGCAGTAAGGGATGATCGCTTTCGCAAGTCCGCCGGTCGAGACGACCGTACACTTCTCACCAAGCTCCTCCTCGATCCGCATGACCACGCCTTCGATACTGGAAGCCGTGCTGTAGATGATTCCGCTCTTCATACAGTCCACCGTGTTGGAGCCGATCACCTTTTTCGGCGGATCCAGGCTGATCTTCGGCAGCTGGGACGTCCGCATCGAGAGAGAATCAAGCGACACGCGCAGACCCGGAATGATCATTCCGCCGAGAAACTCCTTCTCCCGGTTGATCACAGAAACCGTGGTCGCCGTTCCCATATCCACGATGATCAGCGGACACGGGTATTCGTGGATCGCCGCGACGGCGTCGGCCACGCGGTCGCTTCCAAGCTGCGCCGGATTATCCAGCCGGATCTGCAGCCCGGTCTTAATCCCGGGCCCCACAACCATAACCGGGCTGACCCCAAGCCTTACCATCGCCGCCTCCACGGCATGGGTGACGGACGGCACGACCGAGGAGATGATCCCGCCCTGAAAAACCTGACCGCTCATGTTATTCAGCTCAAGCGTATTCTTGATCATCACCGTGTACTCAAGCATCGTGTAATTCTGATTTGTTGAAAGTCTCTCAATAAAATGGATCTTTTCCTTCTCAAAACACCCGAGCACGATGTTTGAGTTTCCGATATCTACCGCAAGTACCATAATTTTCCTCCCAAGATAACTGTTGCGAACTGTCTGTAAACCGACAATCTTTTGCGTCAAAAGGTATTTCCCATCCGATCAGATTTTCCTCGTCGCCTCTTTCAGCCACGCCTTCTCCTCTTCCTCAAGATACGGCGCTATCTTCTCATACACCTGCGCATGGTACGCATTCAGCAGCTCTTTTTCCCGCACGGTCATCTGCTCCGGAACGACGCCGTCAAGGTCAAACGGAACCATCGTCAGGTGTTCGAAGCACATAAACTGTCCAAAATCCGTCTTCTCCGCTTTTTTGCAGACAATCAGATTCTCGTGGCGGATCCCATAAGCGCCCCCGACATAGTAGCCCGGCTCGTCTGATGTGATCATCCCTTCCTCCAGAACGGCGCTGTCATTTCGCTCCGGAACAATCCTCCAGCGGAAGCCGTTCGGACCTTCATGGACGTTCAGATAATAGCCGACGCCGTGCCCCGTCCCGTGATTGAAGTCCTGTCCCAACTCCCAGAGAGGTCCGCGTGCCAGGTAATCGAGGTTCAGTCCGCAGCAGCCGTAACGGAACTTCGCCGCGGCCAGGTTCAGCATGCCGCGCAGAACGGCCGTGAAATATTTCTTCTGCTCCTCCGTTACCGGTCCCAGCACAATCGTTCTCGTGATATCAGTCGTTCCCTCCAGGTAATGTCCGCCGGTATCCGCGAGCAGCAGTCCTTCCGGCCTGATCGGGATATCCGTCTCGGGTGTCGCGGAATAATGGTTGATCGCAGCATGGGGTCCGTAGGAAATGATCGGCTCAAAGCTGTTTCCCATGAAATGCTCCTGCTGCGCCCGCAGATGATTCAGATGATCTGCCGCACTCAGCTCTGTCATCGGAATTTTTCCGACATTTTTCTTCAGCCAGTAAATAAATTTTGTCACGGCGACGCCGTCCCTGATGTGCGCAATGCGCTCATTTTCCACCTCAACCGGATTTTTAACTGCCTTGGGAAGCAGCGTCGGGTTCTCTTCATCAATGATGCGGACATCCTGCGGGATACTGCTAACCAGACGGCTGTTCACCTTCGCGCGGCAGAGCAGTACGGATAATTTTTTGTCTGGTTCCGCATTTAATTCCGCCGCATACGCATAAATATCATCATATGGCCGGATCGTCACTCCATCCGCCGCAAGCGCTTCCTGCACCGATTTCGGAAACGCCTTCTCATTCGCAAACAGCAGAACTTCTTTCTGCGTCATCGCCAGATAGGAAAGCACGACCGGATTGCACGCGATATCGCCGCCGCGGATGTTCAGCAGCCACGCGATATCGTCAAGGCAGGTCAGGAGAAACACATCCGCTCCTTTCTCCAGCATCGCTTTCCGGACATCCGCCAGCTTGTCCGCGCGCGATTTTCCGGCCCATTTCACATCAAGCTCGCTGACCTCTTCACAGGAAAGAGCCGGACGATCCTCCCAGATCTCCCCCACAAGATCAGTGTCGCAGACAATGAACTCTCCTTTCCTGAAAAGCTTTTTCTCCAGCTCATCCGCTTCCTTCGCCCCAACTGTTCTGCCGTCAAATCCAAGGCACTGTCCCTTTGTCAGCTTTTTCTCCAGAAACTCATGCACCGTCGGTACATCTGGTTCTCCCATCTTAAACAGCGTGACCGTGCTTCCCTCAAGCTGCTGCTCAGCCTGAATAAAATATCTGCCGTCCGTCCATAAGCCTGCCATATCCTGCGTCACAACCGCTGTCCCGGCGGAACCGGTAAATCCGGTTATGTATTTCCTGCATTTGAAATAATCGCCGACGTACTCTGAGGAGTGAAAATCATCCGTCGGAATCAGGTACGCGTCAATCCCCTGTTTTTTCATTACGGCGCGCAAAGCGGCGAGGCGTTTTTGTATAATATTTTCCATAATTATCAAACCCTTTCCTTTTGTTTTTTACAAAATAATAAACCTGAATCATTATAACAAAAGTCAGGAATAATTGCCATGCATTTATCTGCTTTCTTTCCCGTCGGAACAAAGAACATGCCTCTGACGGTGGTTTTCCTGCCTGGCCTGCTGATCAGGGGCGGCTTTTCCTCCTGCTTTCCGCGCGGCCCGTGTGCTGCGGCAGCAGCAATTTCCCTTACACGGATCTGCGCGCAAAAACAGCGCGGCCGAAGCCGCGCTGCCCGCAGACCGTTTCCGGTCTGTATTTCATGATGCTGGGGTCAAAAGGAATTTTACCCCCATGATGCCACGAATTGCCCCGCATTTCATGGTCTTCGCTCCGCTGCGGTCGGCGCTAAACGTGCGCCACTGGCGCACAGCGCCTCGCAATTCT
>CANQEC010000288.1 GCA_947594335.1 uncultured Lachnospiraceae bacterium | reverse complement strand
GCGGGTGCGGAAACGCTTGTCAGCGGAGCCTCTGAACTGAATGACGGTGCGGGAGAACTGTATGACGGCACATCTGAGCTGTATGACGGCGTTCTGGAACTGCAGGACGGAGTCGGAGATCTCAGAGACGGGACCTCGGAACTGAAGGACGGGACTGCGGAATTTGTCAGCAAGACGGCGGATATCGATGAAAAGATCGATGAGGAGATCGACAAGGCAGTGGATGAGATCGCGGGGAGCGATTTCGAGCCGGTATCCTTCGTATCGGCGCAGAATACCAATATCGATCTGGTACAGTTTGCGATGCAGACGCCGGCGATCACAGTCCCAAAGGAAGAAGAGCCGGAAACGGAGGTGCAGACGGAGAGCTTCTGGCAGAAAGTGGAGGATCTGTTTGAAAGATGAGAATTTAACAGAATAAAGAGCAGAGCTGCTTATTTTTGAATAAAAGTATGCATGAAGTATTTAAATTTGTACTTGTATATTCTTCCGGAGTGTGCTATGATAGCTGACATGGAGACATAGCTCAGCTGGGAGAGCATTTGCTTGACGTGTAAAGGGTCGCAGGTTCGAGTCCTGTTGTCTCCATTTTTTAATGCCGGCTTTTAGCCGGCATTTCTTTGTTTGCACAGGCCCAGGCATGGAAACCAGCTGCTGACACAGCACACGGACCGCGCTGCGGGCAGGAGAAAACGAACTTCCTGTCCGATTACAGGACCAGGCATGGAAACCAGCTGCTGGCACAGCACACGGGCCGTGCGGCAGGCAGGAGGAAAAGCGCCTCCTGCCCGATCAGACCTGCACATAACGCGAACGCAAAGCTGCTTTCCCGCATATACTGGGAGTAAGTGTCCAGCGTGAGAGGGAACTATGGATAATAACCATTTGAAAAGAGCGGTATCTGCGGCGCAGCAGGACAGAGGAATAGCCGAAGGACAGAGGGGACAGATGGGCGTCAGGGCCGACAGGGGAAGTCTCCAGGTAATTGTGACGTCGGAACAGAATCTTCCGGTTCCGGGGGCTGTCGTGGATGTTTCCTACATGGGCGATCCCGACCAGATACTCGAGGAAGTGAAGACGAACGGGAATGGCAGGACTGAGATTCTGGGGCTTGACACACCGCCGGCGGAATACAGTCTGACGCCCTCCGAGCAGCAGCCGTATTCCCAGTATACGATCCGGATCACGGCGGAAGGTTATGAGCCGGTCACGATAGCCGGGACGGAAGTTCTGGAGAATCAGCTGTCCCTGCAGACTGTGCGGATGCGGCCGCTTGTGCCGGGGGAGACGCCGGATGTCGTCACGATTCCGGAACATACGCTGTACGGAAATTATCCTCCGAAGATCGCGGAAGCCGAAATAAAACCGGTCAGCGTCAGCGGGGAGACCGTTCTAGATCAGGTTGTGATCCCGGAGTTTATTGTCGTGCATAACGGCGCTCCGAATGATACGAGCGCGGCGGATTACTATGTGCGTTACCGGGATTATATCAAGAATGTCGCGAGCAGCGAGATTTACGCGACCTGGCCGAGGCAGACGATCATTGCAAATGTGCTTGCGATTCAGTCGTTTACGCTGAACCGTGTCTATACGGAGTGGTATCGCAGCAGGGGATATAATTTTACGATCACTTCCTCCACGGCGTTCGATCACAAGTGGATTTACGGAAGAAATATTTTTGAGACGATCAGCGAGGTCGTCGATGAGGTATTTGAAAATTATCTGTCGCGGCCGAATGTCCGGCAGCCGATCCTGACGCAGTACTGCGACGGAGAGAAGGTGCAGTGTCCGCAGTGGATGACGCAGTGGGGATCAAAGTATCTGGGAGACCAGGGATATCGTGCGATAGAGATTCTGCGGTACTTTTACGGAAATTCGATGTATATCAATGTCGCGGAGGCGGTCTCCGGGATTCCGTCCTCCTATCCGGGCTACGCACTGCGCGTCGGTTCTTCCGGGCCGTCGGTCCGAAAAATTCAGGAACAGCTCAACGTCATCTCGAATAATTATCCGCTGATTCCGAAGCTTACGGCGGACGGGATTTTCGGGACAAAGACGCAGAACGCCGTGAAGGTATTCCAGCGCATCTTCGGACTTACGCAGGATGGGATCGTCGGCAGCAGGACCTGGTACAGGATACAGGAGATCTACGTAGCCGTTACGAGAATCGCGGAGCTGATGTAAATACCGTGGGCCGATCCTGTAAGACTCCTATAAGACCGCCTGGAATTCTGTAAAAGCGCGGAAACGGAAGCCGGAAGCAGAAGGAAAGATTTTGCTTGTATTTCGGCAGTAAAAATGGTATTTTGGATAAAAATCAGACGATCATTTTTTGCGCTGCGAATGGGCATACTTTTACAGGTCAAAAGGAGGTATCTGTGATGAGGGATCCGAGGGAAGAAAAAGAGCTAAGAGAGGCAATCGCTGCCGGTGAGCGGGCGCTTTCCAGCCTGGAAAAGGCGCAGGAAAAGCTGAACAGCGCCAGAAGCTGGGGAATCTTTGATATGTTTGGCGGAGGGGCTTTTTCAGGCATGATGAAACACGCGAGACTTAACGACGCCTCCCGCTATCTGGAGGACGCGCAGGAAGATCTCAGATGGTTTCAGAAGGAACTGCAGGACGTCAGCATGATGATGGATCTGAGAATCGATATCGGCGGTTTCCTGACGTTTGCCGACTTCTTCTTTGACGGGTTTCTCGCGGACTATATGGTCCAGACAAAAATCACCGATGCGAGGGAAAGAGTGAGCGAGGCGGTCAGCCGTGTCAGTGAGCTGCTTGAAAAGCTGAGAGGGATGCTGAACGGCTGAAAAACAGCGGCGGCGGCTAAAAATAAGTTTCCCTCTTGTAATTTTTCTGTGAGTGTGGTAGAATCGTACCAATTTGAGCATTTTCATATTATTCACAATTATTCAAAATATGGTGAATAATCATGCATTTAATGCAAAATCCGGATCGCCGGACGCGCAGGCGCAAAACGATTCGGGGCTTAAAGGTTAATAAGGCAGAAAAACGGGTCGCGGGTCCGTTTTCAAAAGACACAGGCTACGGTGATGCAGAAAGGGCTGCAGCGCCGCAGCCTTATTCTAGGTAAAGAAAGGAATACGGTGAAAGCATGAAAGCATTTCTGATTTTGGAAGACGGCACTGTGTTTACCGGGAAAAGTATCGGCGCCGACAGGGAGGTTATCAGTGAGATCGTATTTAATACGTCGATGACCGGCTACCTTGAAGTATTGACCGACCCTTCCTACGCGGGGCAGGCCGTTGTGATGACGTATCCTCTGATCGGCAATTATGGCATCTGCCGCAGCGACATGGAATCTGAAAGACCCTGGCCGGATGGCTTTATCGTTCGCGAATTATCGCGTCTCCCCAGCAACTTCCGTTCGGAAGACACTATCCAGAGCTTTTTAATTGAATATGATATTCC
>CANQEC010000287.1 GCA_947594335.1 uncultured Lachnospiraceae bacterium | reverse complement strand
CTCACAGGGATCTGGCATGGGGCGAGCTGGAATTTCGTCATCTGGGGCCTGTATTACGGCGTGCTTCTTCTGATCGAGAAATATGTGCTCGGTCGTTTTCTCGAAAAGCTTCCGTCTGCGTTCCGGCATATTTACTGTATTTTCTTTGTGATGCTGGGATGGAACCTGTTCGTCTTTGACGATATGGGGCTTGGACTGCAGTATATGCGGGCTCTGTTTGGTCTGTACGGACAGGGCTTTGTCGGTCAGGAGACGGTGTATCTTCTATATAATAATGCGGTTCTGCTGATCCTGCTGTTCGCGGGAAGTACCCGGATCCCGGCGATGATCGGGAACCGGATCGCGGGTGCGCTTGGGAACAGGGACTGGGCGGCTGCTGCGGCAAGAGGCGTGTTTTACACGGTGGTCTTTCTGCTGTCGGTCGCGTGGCTGGTTGACGCGTCGTACAATCCCTTTTTGTACTTCAGATTCTGACGCCGCAGAGACAGGAAACGCAGTGTGCTTTCTTTTGCCGGCGCGGCATCAGTTTGACAAGGAGATTTGCCTATGAACAGACATCAATCGTGGAATATCATTCTGCTGTTTGTCATTTTGATCTTCGGATTTACTCTGGCGACGATCCTTACGCCGGAGCGGGAGCGTTCCGAGGCGGAGAACCGGGAGCTGGCCAGGCATCCCGCGGTTACGCTGCGGTCGCTTTTAAACGGAGAATTTGAAAAGGACTATGAGACGTACCTGACGGATCAGTTTGTGCTCAGAGATGAATGGATCGGCCTTAAGACGACGGTGGAGCGCCTGATGCAAAGGCAGGAGAGCAAGGATATCTATTTTGCAAAAGACGATTATCTGATTGAGAAGCATACAGGGACCTTTACCTCGGCACAGGCAGAGATGAATATAAAGCAGCTTGCGTCGTTTCTCGAACGGTACCAGGGATATTTTGAAAACGGGATCTCCGTTATGATCGTTCCCAACGCGGTTTCCATTCTTGAGGACAAGCTTCCGCCGCTTGCCTCGCCGTACGATGAGCGCCGGTATCTCGCGAAGATTGAGGAGGCGGTGCCGGAGGGGACCTGGTTTGACGCGGATGAGGTGCTTCGGCCGCACAGGGAGGAAGAGATCTATTACCGGACAGATCATCACTGGACGACTCTGGCGGCGTTCTATGCGTATCAGGCATGGGCCGCAGAGAAAGGACTGCACATACCGTCGGAGAGCGAATACGAGATCAAAACCGTGACGGAGGAATTTCAGGGAACAATCCAGTCAAAGCTCGGCATTGATACGGTGATGGATTCGATCAGGCTTTATCTTTCGCGCGAGGATCTGTTTTATACGGTCGAGACGGACGGACGGGAAAAAGAATACAGTATCTACGATTATTCCAAGCTCAATACGAAGGATAAGTACGGGATTTTTTTCGGAGGAAACTATGCGCTGACCAGAATTGTCACGAGAGCGGACAATGGCAGAAGGATCCTGCTGATCAAGGATTCCTACGCGAACTGCTTTGCGCCGTTTCTGCCCGGACAGTTCGAGGAGGTCGATCTGCTGGATATAAGATATTATAATCAGAAGATCAGCGAGCTGATCGAAGAAGGCGGATACACGGATCTGCTGGTGCTGTATAACGCGGCAGGATTCGCCGAAGATACCAGCCTTTCAAAACTTGCATTTTGATGGGGTCATACCGGCAGGGAAGCGGGAAAGGAGAAACTTTTATGAATATGATCGTGGCTGTGGATAAACACTGGGGAATCGGATATAAAAACAGGCTTCTGGTCAGCATTCCCGCCGACATGAAGTTTTTCAGGGAGACGACGACGGGAAACGTGGTTGTGATGGGGAGAAGGACGCTTGAGAGTTTTCCGAACGGCCTTCCTCTTTTGAACCGCACGAATATTGTGCTGACCCGAAATAAAAAATATCAGGTAAAAAACGCGGTTGTCCTTCATACGCCCGAAGAGGTGCTGGAGAAGCTGAAGGAATATCCGTCGGATAAAGTATACGTTATCGGAGGGGAAAGCATTTACCGGCAGTTCCTTCCGTACTGCGACGTCGTGCATGTGACGAAGATCGACCGTCTGTATCAGGCGGACGCGTTTTTCCCCAACCTTGATGAGATGGAGGAGTGGGAGATCACGGGAGACAGTGAGGAACAGACGTATTTTGATCTGGAATACACATTTTACCGCTACGAAAAAAAGAAGGTCCGGATTTGAAAACCGGACCTTTACCTCCTGGATCGCACGTTTCCTCAGCCTGATTTTTGCGGAATGATCAGGATTTGCGCCGCATGCTCCTGTATTTCTCCTCGCAGTAACGGCAGCGGTAGATTTCCTTCTCCGGGTCGGCCAGGAAAAATACCTGATCAAGCCCCTGCTCGATGGAAGTGATGCAGCGGGGGTTCTTGCAGGAGATGATATTTACCAGTTCTTTCGGAAGAGACAGAACCTCTTTTGAAACGATCTTGGCGTCCTTGATGATGTTGACCGTGATTTTGTGATCAATATAGCCGAGCACATTCAGGTCAAGCTGGTCGATCGGACACTCTACTTTGATGATATCTTTTTTCCCCATCTTGTTGCTGTGCGCGTTTTTGATGATGGCGACGCAGCAGTCCATCTTGTCCAGTTTCAGATAGCGGTAAATCTGCATGCTTTTTCCGGCCTCGATGTGATCGAGGACAACCCCTTCGTTTAACTGACCGACATTTAACATACTTCCACCTCCAGTAATGTGAGAATCAATGCCATTCTGACATATACGCCGTACTGCACCTGTTTGAAATAGACCGCTCTCGGATCGTCATCCACTTCAACGGAGATCTCGTTGACACGCGGGAGCGGATGAAGAACCAGCATGTCCGGACTCGCGAGTTTCATTTTGGCTTTGTCCAGGATATAGAAATCTTTCATTCGGACGTAATCTTCCTCGTTGAAGAAACGCTCTTTCTGGACGCGCGTCATGTAGAGCAGATCAAGTTCAGGGATCGCGTCTTCGAGACGGACAACCTCGCGGAAGCTCTGGCAGTTCCGCTTCAGGACATCATCGCGGATATAATCGGGGATCCGGAGCTCTTCCGGGGAGATCAGGATAAAGCGGACGTTCGGGTAGCGGACCAGCGCGTGGATCAGGGAATGGACGGTGCGCCCGAATTTCAGGTCGCCGCAGAGGCCGATCGTGAGATCGCCAAGCCGCCCTTTGAGAGAGCGGATCGTGAGAAGGTCGGTCAGCGTCTGGGTCGGATGCTGGTGGCCGCCGTCTCCCGCGTTGATCACGGGAATGGAGGATTTCAGAGAAGCGACAAGCGGCGCCCCCTCTTTTGGATGGCGCATGGCGCAGATATCCGCGTAGCAGGAGACGATCCGGATTGTATCGGCGACGCTCTCTCCCTTGGCCGCCGACGAACTGTCCGCATCCGAGAAACCGATCACGTTTCCACCCAGTTCGTACATGG
>CANQEC010000286.1 GCA_947594335.1 uncultured Lachnospiraceae bacterium | reverse complement strand
GCCGGCTGCCCGCCCGACGGGTTTGCGGCGGACGGACAGCTCTGGGGGAATCCGCTGTATAACTGGGATTATCACAGGAACACGGGGTACGAGTGGTGGATGAGCCGTCTTGCCTACTGCTTTACGCTGTATGATGTCGTGCGGATTGATCATTTCCGCGGTTTTGATGAGTATTTTTCGATTCCTTACGGCGACACAACGGCTCGCGGCGGCCACTGGGAAAAGGGACCGGGGATTGAAATTTTCCGGAGAATGAAGGAGTGCCTGGGTGAGCGCGAGGTGATTGCGGAGGATCTTGGCTATGTGACCGATTCAGTCCGCCAGCTGGTGCGCGATACCGGATTTCCGGGCATGAAGGTGCTGGAGTTTGCGTTTGACTCCAGGGATACGGGCAGCGCCAATGATTATCTGCCGCACAATTATCCTGTGAACAGCGTGGTTTACACCGGGACTCATGACAATGAGACGCTGAAAGGATGGTTCTCGAACATAAAGCCCGAGGAGCGTCGGATGGTCCGCAGCTATCTGAATAATTTCAGGGATAACAGCGATGAGATCTGCTGGGATATGATCTGTACGGCCATGGGCAGCGTATCGAAGCTCTGCGTTATTCCGATGCAGGATTATTTCGGATATGACAACAGCTGTCGGATGAACCAGCCCTCCACGATCGGGAAAAACTGGAAATGGAGGATGACAGAGGGGGAACTGACAGGGGATCTGCTTGGGAGGATCCGGGACATTACCGCGAGATACGGACGGCTGTCCTGGAGTGAGCCATGATCCGGCTGCAGGATATCGCGGATATGGCCGGTGTCAGCCGTACGACCGTATCCAATGTACTTCACGGAAATACGAAAAGAGTTTCGCAGGAGACGGTTGACAGGATAAAAAAGATCCTTGAGGAAAACGAGTATCAGCCTAATATCGGTTCCATGATGCTTACGGGAAAAGGTTCGAGGATCATTGGTTTTGTGGTCGGATACAGCTATACTCATGGCCACTCCTCAATAATGGATCCGTTTATCAGCGCGTTGCTTGCGTCTGTCCAGCATGAGGCGGAAAACGCGGGATACTATATCATGATCATTGGCGGAGATGAGGAAAAACATATCGTGGAGATTGCCTCCAGATGGAATGTCGACGGGCTGATCTTCATCGGATATTCGGAAGCCCGTTACCGCCGGCTGCGCCGGAAACTCAATAAGAAGGCTGTGCTGATAGATACCTATACGCTGCAGAAAGAGTACGATTATCAGAATGTGGGGATCGACGATTTTGGCGGCGGCTACCAGATGGGGGAATATTTGCTGGAGATGGGTTATCCGGAGGCCCTGTTCATCGGCGAGGAGACAAGGGTAGTGATAAATGAATCCGTTCAGAAGCTCAGCTCGGACAAAATATTTTCAGGGCTGATTAATGAAAAGCGCTGGCAGGGATTCAGGGCGGCGATGGAAAAAAACGGCGGTTTCTGCAGCATCCGCCGTTTTATTACCGTCTCGCAGGATACCCAGACAAGAAAAAGACAGTATGAGCGAATTCTTCCGCGGCTTCTGGATGCGGGAGCAGCGGGCTTTGGCTCCGACTACAACGCGATCGAGATGATAAACTTTCTGCACGACCAGCGGATCCGGGTGCCTGATCAGGTTTCTGTTATCGGTTTTGACGATTGTGTCTATGCGGAATATGTCCGCCCGAGGCTGACGACAATTCATCAGAATGTGGAAGAAAAAGGGGCCGTGGCTTTTGACAGGCTCCGGCGGATGATCGAGGGAGAGACGCTTTCTGAATCCAGTATTTTTGCTCCAGTGAAGCTGATCGTGAGGGATTCGGTTAAAAGGCGCGTTCCGGAAAAATAATTTTCGTGAAAAATATACAAATTATGGAGTATAAGTTTGTTAGTTTTTCAAGTTTCCCAAGAAACCTATTGCGCAATGAGCGAGGCTTTGCTATATTAAATATACAGATTGACGAAATTTGAACGTGAACGGCAGGCATGATGAGATTCAGATTCATGGAAAGAGAAAACGAGAGGGAGGATCAGCATGCAGAAAGAGAAGGTATGGTGGAAGGAAAGCGTCGTTTATCAGATTTATCCCAGATCGTTTTGTGACAGCAACGGGGACGGTATCGGGGATCTGAAAGGGATTACCGGGAAACTGGATTATGTCCAGAAGCTCGGCGCCAATGTAATCTGGCTCAGCCCGGTTTACAAATCTCCGAACGACGACAATGGCTATGATATCGCGGATTATCAGGCGATCATGGATGAGTTCGGGACGATGGAGGATTTTGATGAGCTTCTGATGGAAGCACACCAGAGAGGAATCCGCATCGTGATGGATCTGGTTGTGAACCACACGTCCGATGAGCACGCATGGTTTGTGGAGAGCCGTTCTTCGAGGAATAACGACAAAAGAGATTATTACATATGGAGAGAAGCCAGGGACGGGAAAGAGCCGAACAACTGGGGCAGCTGTTTTTCCGGTTCAGCCTGGCAGTGGGACGAGACGACGCAGATGTATTACCTGCACTGTTTCTCCAAAAAACAGCCGGATCTGAACTGGGACAATCCCAGGGTGAGGGACGAGGTCTTTAAGATGATGACCTGGTGGTGTGAGAAGGGGATCGACGGTTTCCGTATGGATGTCATCTCCATGATCTCCAAGCCGGAAGGACTTCCGGATGCTCCGATGGCGGAGGGCGCGCTGTATGCCGGCTGTGATCTTACTTTCAACGGACCGCATGTACATGAGTACCTGCAGGAGATGAATCGGAGAGTTCTCTCAAAGTACGATATCATGACAGTGGGAGAGACCGCTGGCGTGACGGTGGAGGAAGCCAAAAAATATGCCAATTCTGAAGGCACCGAGCTGAATATGGTGTTCCAGTTTGAGCATGTGGGCCTGGACGGCGGAGACGCTGATAAATGGGCCAGAAAGAAGATGTATCTGCCGGCGCTCAAGGAGAATCTTACCAAATGGCAGAAGGAGCTTTCCGGCAGCGCCTGGAATTCCATTTTCTTCTGCAATCACGACCAGCCCAGAGTTGTCTCGCGTCTGGGAGATAATTCGCCGGAGTCGGCCAAATGTATCGGGACGATGCTCCACATGATGCAGGGTACGCCGTATGTGTACCAGGGCGAGGAGCTTGGTATGACGAACTGTCCGTTCGGCCCGATTAAGAATTACCGGGATATCGAGAGCATCAACGCTTACCATGAACTGACGGAGGCCGGCCTTCGGGAGCCGCAGGAGCTGCTTTCCTGCATTGCCTACAAGAGCCGCGACAATGCCCGAACTCCAATGCAGTGGGACGATACCGCGAACGCGGGCTTTACGACGGGAACGCCGTGGATCATGGTTAACCCGAATTATAAGGAAATCAACGCAGAGAAGGAACTTGCGGATGAAAATTCCGTTTTCTATTATTATCAGAAACTGATTCGCCTGCGCCGCCAGAGCGAATGGTCTGATGTGATCGTCTATGGCGATTATG
>CANQEC010000285.1 GCA_947594335.1 uncultured Lachnospiraceae bacterium | reverse complement strand
GAATTTCTCATGTATAATTTTGAAAAAAAGGACCATACTCCTGTTTGAAGCAGGGCCGCGGCATACGTATGGCGCCGGAATCCGTGAGGGTTCCGGTGCCCGCCGGGCCGGCAGAAAGGAGTATGTTTTTTTATGGCGGAAAAAAGTAAAAAGATTTTGTGGGAAGAGCTCAGTCCGGACGACCGGATGAAATACGAGATCGCGGAGGAGCTGGGACTTCTCGAAAAGGTGAAGGCCGAAGGCTGGAAGGCCCTGACGGCAAGAGAGACGGGGAGGATTGGAGGCATGATGACGCGCAGGAAGCGGGAGCAGAGCCGCAGCACCGGATTCTCCTGCTGAGCGCGCCGGGCAGGCTTTTGGTGGAGCCTTCCTGCGTGCGGGCCGCGTCCGGCACAGTCTGTGCCGTATTTATCTGTACCGTATATATTCCAGAAAACGTTTGACGGCAAGCGGCGCAGTCTTTTTGCTGCGCAGGGCAAGGCCGATGTTCCTGTAAGCCGGGACATCAAGCTCCTTTGCGGCTATGCGGCAGGGGATCCCGCGCAGGCTAAGTTCGGGGAGAATGCTGATGCCGAGTCCGTTTTCCACCATCGCGAGGATGGCGCGGTCATCCCAGGTTGTAAAGTGGATTTTCGGTTTCAGATCCCAGCGCTCAAAGATCTCCAGAATCTCTGATCTGCCGCCTTTTTCCAGCAGCAGGAAGGGCTCGCTGCACAGCTCCGTTACGGGAAAGCGGCCGCAGTCTGCGAGAGCATGGTTTTCAGGCAGGATGACAAGCAGCCGCTCCTGCTCGAGGAAGACCGTTTCAAGATCCGGGTGGGCGGGAAGGCAGAGAAAACCGCAGTCCGCGCGCCCGTCCAGGATCCACTGCCCGATTTCCGTATGATCGCCGGACAGCAGCTCATAATCGATATTCGGGTAATCCTTCTGAAATTCCGTGATGATACCGGGCAGCCAGTGTGTTGCGGCACCCGGGAAAGCGGCAATGCGGATCAGCCCCGACTGCATCCCGTTCAGCTCGTCAATCTGAAGCTGAAGCTGCTGGTATTCCGCACATACCTTTTTTACAAAGGGAAGAAGCTGCAGTCCGTCCGAGGTCAGCTTGACGCCGGCCCGTCCCCGCTCAAGCAGGGAAACCTTCCATTCTTTCTCAAGATCATGGATCATGCGGCTGATTCCTGACTGAGAGTAGTTCAGGGTCTGTGCCGCTTTCGTGAAGCTTCCGTGCTCCACGGTTTTAATAAAAGCCAGGTATTTCTGAATGTTCATATCCATGGAGTTCTGCGCCCTTTCCGCCCGTCTTTTCCAATTTCGCCTTTTTGTATCTGATTTTGTCATGCATCCCATGACAAACATTCGCTTTTATAATTTATTTTCTTATGCTACACTACCACAGTGCGAAATGCAAGAGCAGATTCAGTCACATTCGTTTAAAGCCGGTTGAGGTGAAGTGCAGACCCGGAACAAAACAAAGGCTGCGAAGGCAGCCGGGTGGATCCGGAGAACCTTTCCCTGCGGCGCTGCCCTGTCTGCAGGGCAGGAATGTTTGCGGTCAGGAGGCGGAACATGGGGTTATACCAGAACAGGATTGTCGTGAAGATCGGGACATCCACTTTGATGAACGAGGTCGGAAAAAGCGACCTGCGCAGTATGGAGCATCTGGTTCGGGTACTTGCGGATATCCATAACATGGGTTATGAGCTGATTCTGGTATCTTCCGGGGCGATCGCCGCCGGCGTGAACAAGCTGAAGCTGAAGACGCGGCCGAACAGTCTGCGCATGAAGCAGGCGGTTTCCGCGGTGGGGCAGTGCAGTCTGCTTTATCTTTACGACCGTTTTTTCGGGGATTACGACAAGACGATCGCCCAGATCCTTCTGAATGCGGAGGATATGGAGCAGGAGGAGAAGAAGGATAATCTGACGAATACGTTTGACTCCCTTCTGGAGCTGGGTGTAATTCCGATCGTCAATGAGAACGATTCCGTGAATTATTCGGAGATTGAGTCGGAGGATCATTCATTTGGGGACAATGATCTGCTCTCCGCTGTCGTAGCCACACTCTGTAAGGCGAAAAGACTTGTTATCCTGTCTGATATCAACGGGATTTACGACAAGGATCCGCGAAGATTTCCGGACGCGAAGCCGATCGAGCGGATCGAGCGGATCGATGAGACGGTTTATTCCTATACGGCGACGCGCGGTTCACGGCGCGGTGCGGCGGGAGTGAAGACAAAGCTGCGCGCGGCCGAGACGGCTACGGCAAACGGAACGGATGTCGTGATCATGAACGGGAAAACCCCGGAGGCGCTGTATGAAATTATAAAGGGAGGCAGCGCGGGTACTCTGTTTTCGGCAATGCGCACGGATGCTCTGCAAAATGGGACGGCACAGTCTCACAGATGAAGAGGAGCATGCCGCGGGAAATTTGCAGCAGACAGTTCACACTGCATTGCCCCACGGATTGAGACTGCTGATCATGACAGAAGAAAATGACAGCAGCACAGAGTTTCACAATACTACATAGAGTCAGGAGTCTTGATTATGAAAATGTCAGAAGTTGTTGTATTCATTATTTACCTTGCGTTTATGCTGGGGATCGGTCTGTTTTTCTTCTTTAAGAATAAAAACGGCGGTGAGAAAACGTATTTCCTCGGCGACCGTGAAATGGGACCGTGGGTGACTGCACTCTCGGCAGGAGCGTCGGATATGAGCGCATGGGTGCTCATGGGTCTTCCGACTTCGATCTATGCGCTCGGCGTCGGCCAGGTGTGGATTCCGGTCGGACTTGCGATCGGCTACACGGTCAGCTGGATTCTGGAAGCCCCGAGGCTTCGCCGTTTCTCAATCGTTGCGAATGATTCGATTACGGTGCCGCAGTATCTGGCGAACCGTTTTCTCTCGAAATCACACGCGCTTCAGGTGATCTGCGCGATTGTGTTCCTTGTTGCGTACACGGTCTACGCGGCGTCCAGCGTCAAGGCCTGCGGTACGCTGTTCAACACGGTAATCGGCATGGATGCGCAGACGGCCATGTATCTTGCCGCGGTCATCATTGTCGGCTATACGTTCCTCGGCGGTTTCTCTGCGGTGTGCTGGACCGACTTTTTCCAGGGCATGCTGATCCTCGGAGCCATGCTGATCGCGCCGATCTTCGCGGCTGCTCTGCTTGATACGGGAGCGGGCAGCGAGATCCAGGCAGGCTACTGGGACGCGTTTTCCGACTGGAAAGCGATCATCTCCGGCCTTGCGTGGGGCTTCGGATATTTTGGAATGCCGCACATCATCATCCGCTTTATGTCGCTGAAATCGCAGAAGGATCTGAAAAAATCCGCCAAGATCGGAATCACCTGGACGATCCTGATCGTGATCTTTGCGGCTCTGATCGGTATCATCGGCCGTATGTTCCTCGGCTACGATGAGCAGATCAACCAGAATTCGCTTGTATTTATCGAGATCGTGCGCCGGATCTTCCCGGGCATTGTCTCCGGTATCCTGCTGTCGGCAGTCCTTGCGGCGTC
>CANQEC010000284.1 GCA_947594335.1 uncultured Lachnospiraceae bacterium | reverse complement strand
GACTACAGAACGCAGGAAGTGCTGATGGTAGCCTACATGAATCGGGAAGCGTATGAGATGACTGTGCGCACAGGCCGCATGACCTACTGGAGCAGAAGCCGGAAAGAGCTCTGGGTAAAGGGCCTGACTTCCGGCCACTTTCAGTATGTCCGTGAACTGCGTGCCGACTGCGACAGCGATACGCTGCTTGCGAAGGTGATGCAGATCGGCGCGGCCTGCCATACAGGAAACAGGAGCTGTTTTTATCGCAGTATTCTGAAAAGAGAGTACGAGGAGAAGAACCCGCTTAAAGTATTTGAAGATGTCTTTGGGGTCATTCTTGACCGCAGGGAGCATCCGAAAAAGGGTTCCTACACAAATTACCTTTTTGAGAAGGGAATTGACAAAATACTCAAGAAGGTCGGCGAGGAGGCGACGGAGATTGTGATCGCCGCGAAAAATCCCAACCCGGAGGAGGTCAAATACGAAATAGCCGATTTTCTGTATCACGTCATGGTGCTGATGGCCGAGAAGGGCGTGAACTGGAAGGATATTACGGACGAGCTGGCCAGACGCTAAGGAAGCGCTGATTTCATCGGCATTCCCCGGCGGGCCAGAAATCCGCTGCCGCACGGAAGAGAAATTTCCGTGCGGTATTTTTTAAAAAAACTTTAGGAAACAGGTGTATACTTTGCAGGAGTTTTATGGTAAAATAACCTGAATGATTCAGAATGTGGGGTCTGTGAGAGCACACGGTACTCAACGATGAAAAAGAAAACTGTATTACTGGCATCAGAAGAAAATTCAGCCTGTCTGTCTATGAAAGCGATACCGGAGGAGGAAAGGCCATACGAGAAATGTCTGTCCCGGGGAGCCGAATGCCTGTCCAACGCGGAGCTGCTGGCTGTGATCCTGCGTACAGGCGTCAGAGGAGAGTCGGCGCTGGAGCTGTCGAGAAAGATACTGGCCTGCGGGGAGGGCGGGAAGGGACTGCTTGGCATTTATCATATGTCAATTTCCGATCTGCAGAAGATACGCGGCGTGGGAAGGGTGAAGGCGGTTCAGATCAAATGCATCGCGGAGCTCTCAAGAAGGATCGCAAAGACGCAGGCTTTGAGCAGGCTCTCGTTCCGTGATCCGGAATCGATCGCGGAATACTGCATGGAAGAGATGAGACACCAGGAGCAGGAGATCCTGCGCGTACTCATGCTGAACAGCAAAGGAGCTCTGATCTGTGACGAAATCATATCGAAGGGAACGGTGCGCGCATCGCTGATTTCGCCCAGGGAGATTTATATCAGCGCGCTGCGCCATCTGGCTGTCAGCATCATTCTGGTGCATAACCATCCAAGCGGGATACCTGACCCAAGCAGGGAAGACATCCTGCTTACAAGGCGTGTTCTGGAAGCGGGAAGGCTGATCGGGATTGAGCTTCTGGATCATATCATAATCGGGGACAGGCAGGCCGTCAGCATGCGGGAACAGGGAATCCTGCAGGAAGGGGAAGACGGAGGCCGGGACAGGTAAGGGGAATAAAATATGCTGTTTCAGAAAGTATGTGGAGTCGATCTCGGAACGGATACGATCAAGATCCGGGATAAGAGCGGGAAACATTTTCTTTACGATAAAAATGTGATTGCAATGCGTGGACGCACAGTGATCGGTGTGGGAGATACCGCATATATGATGTACGAAAAATCGCCTCAGAATGTACAGGTCGTGTGGCCGATGGTAAACGGAGTGATTGCCAACGCCACGGAGATGGAACTTGTCCTGTACCATACGCTGAAGCGGTTTAACGGATTCGGAGGAGGGAACAGTGCCATTTATATTGCTGTTCCGAGCGATATCACACAGGTGGAGCGCCGCGCTTTTTTTCACGTTATGAGCAGCAAGATCAATGCAGGCCGTGTTCATCTGGCGGATAAGGGACTTGCCGATGCCGTGGGGGCGGGACTTTCCGTACTCACGCCAAGGGGCCACATGACAGTCAATATCGGCGCGGACACGACGGAGATCGCTGTGGTCTCCATGGGAAAGGTGATTTTGTGCCAGACTCTGAAGATAGGCGGAAGAAGGCTGGATGAGGATATCATGACGATGGTCCGGCGCAAATTTAATCTGAGTATCGGGCACAAAACGGCAGAAACGCTTAAGAATAATCTCGCTTTTATGATTAACGGCCCCCGGCTTGAACAGAAGGTTTTCGGCATTCATACGCTGTCAGGACTTCCAAAGTCGGAGATCATTCCCTCTCTTGCCGTCAGCGTATCGATTATCGATACGGTCGACGCGATCGTGGAAAGCATCCGGTCTGTTTATAACCGCGTACCTCCTCAGATCCTGAAAGATATCGCAAGAGAAGGAATCTATCTGAGCGGAGGCGTTTCGATGATCCTGAATCTTCCTGATTATATCAGGCGGGAGATGGGGATCCCGCTTCATCATGTAAAGGATCCGGCAAACTGCACAATCCGCGGACTTGTTGAGATATTGAACAACCGTGACCTGAGGGGGCTGACTTATTCTCTTCAGGACCTGGCATCAATGAGATAAGGATGAGACAAAGGCAGGTTGAGTATGAGAAAGACGACGAATGAAAACAGATCAAATCAGTATCTGCTGATTGCGCTGAGCATTGTCTGCGTGCTGCTGATCGGCGTATCGTTTGTGGGTGAGGAGCTGATCTCGCCGGTAAAGCAGGTAAGCGGCTTTGTGATCACGCCGATCCAGAAAGGGATCAACGGCCTGGGAGGCTGGCTGGCCGGACTTGCGGATAATTTTGAGGACGCGGTTTCGCTCCGCGAGGAGAACGCGCAGCTGAAAGAAAGAGTTGATCAGCTGACTGTGGAAAATACACAGCTGATCCAGAATAAAGAGGAGCTGGACCGCCTGCGCGAGCTGTTTGAACTGGATCAGCAGTATGAGGATTATGAGAAAGTGGGAGCGCGGATCATCGCGAAGGAATCCGGGAACTGGTTCCAGCTTTTTACGATTGACAAAGGTTCAAAAGACGGCGTGAAGAAGGACATGAACGTCATCTCCGGGAGCGGCCTGGTGGGCATTGTCACGGAAGTCGGGAGCAGCTGGGCGACAGTGCGGTCCATCATTGACGACAACAGCAGCGTCAGCGCTATGGTTTCAAACACATCGGATCAGTGTATTGTCGCGGGGGATCTGCGCCTGCTGGACGAAGGCGCTCTGAATCTTGTAAAGCTGACCGATGCGGACAAGAAAGTACATGTGGGGGACAAGATTGTCACGTCCTATATCAGCGAGAAGTTTCTTCCAGGGATTCTGATCGGATATATCAGCGAGCTGAATAATGATTCCAACAATATGACAAAATCGGGCCTGCTCACTCCGGTTGTCGATTTCAGGCATCTGCAGGAGGTCCTGGTCATTCTCGAACTGAAGGAGTATATCCCTTCGGATACGGCAGCCATACTGGACGAAGGCGGCACGCCCGGCGGGGAAAGCAAAGCGCAGAACGAGGCGGAACCTCAGTCTGAAAAAGAGGAGGGATAGGATGAGGCGGAAGACAACGATGATCCTCCTGATCCTGGTATGCGCGATCCTGCAGTCCACTGTGTGCCA
>CANQEC010000283.1 GCA_947594335.1 uncultured Lachnospiraceae bacterium | reverse complement strand
GCCGGAAGGGAAGGCGTGGATTCTCGATCCTGCCGCTTATGTCGGACATTTTGAGGCGGAGCTGGCGATGACAGAGCTGTTCGGGGGTTTTTCCCCTGCCTTTTACGGCGCTTACCGTGAGATAAATCCGTATGATCAGGGATACCGCGACAGGAGAGACCTGTATAATCTCTACCATATGCTGAACCATTTGAATCTGTTCGGAGGCTCCTATCTGAGCGCAGTCCGGGGAATTTTGGGCAGGTATGTGTAACAATGCTGTAAACTTCAATGTCTGTTGTTTATTCCCATGAGTAGTAGGTGATTGAGCAGGAGGGAAAAACGCCTCCTGCTCAATCGAAAACAAAGATGGATTTAGGTTACTGCGGCGGATTGCATTTACTGCACGGGGTAAGTCCCCTTGCCTTCGCGTCGTCCAGCGTAACGATGATATCGGAGCTGCGCAGATACTGGCATCCAGCCGAGTGATATTTGGAACCGGTCTCCGTGATATGTACCTGGATTTCACTGGAAGAACCTGCCCCCCGTGTCGTGGCCAGAGAGGAAGCGCCGCCGGGTGCCCAGTTCTCAGACGGTTCCGTACTCCAGGAGATGGACGTTCCGTCGGAAGAAGCAACGATGGTTCCCTGCGCATCCGTCCGGAAGATTTTTGCGCCGTGGTTCCAGAAGCGGTCCAGTGCTTCCTGATTCGGATGGCCGTAGCTGTTTCCGGCTCCGCAGCTGATGACCACGAAAGCCGGATCTGCGGAATCCAGCAGAAGATTTGAGTTCGAGGTGTCCGAGCCGTGGTGTCCGGCCTGGAAGACGTCTGCCGAAAGATCAAAGCCTGCGCTGACGATATCCTGCTCCGCGGAGGCTTCCGCGTCGCCGGTAAACAAAAAATCACTTTCGCCGTAAGTGACTTTTAGCGCGATGGACCAGTTGTTCAGGTCATCGCCGTAATCGCTGACCGGTGCGAAAACTGTAAAGGACGCGTCTCCAAGCGGATAGGAAGTTCCAGGAACCGGGACAGTGATCCCAAGCCCTTTGCTGTCGATGGCGGTCAGCACCTGCTCGAAGGTTCTGGTCGTCGTGATGACGTCGGGCAGCAGGACTTCTCCGACGTTGACTGATTCGATCACGGAGTCCAGAGAGCCGATGTGATCCTCGTGCGGATGCGTCCCGACGACGTAATCGAGACTGGTGATTCCTTCCGTGCTGAGGAGATAATTCAAGATTGTATCTTTGTCCTCCTCACGCCCGGCGTCGATCAGCATCGCGTGATCCCCCTGCCGGATCAGAGTGGAATCTCCCTGTCCGACATTCAGGAAATGAACCTCCAGACCTTCCGCAGCCATGGCTGTGCGGCCTGCCGTAACCAGCAGCAGGAACATGGCAAGGAAGATCATAAACCGGGAGAGTATCCGCTTTGTAGTGCCCCGATTCTTTTCTTTTGTTCTGTTATGCATTGGAAGCTTCCTCCGTATTCTGATTTTTATTCCTTTTTCAGCCTGTCAAACAGGGAACGGACTTCTGCTTTTTTTGCCGCCGTTTCTTCCCTGCATATCGTTACGGTATCTTCCCCGATTTCGATGACGTCCCCGTCCGCGGGCCTGCCGTCAAATTTTGAGACAGGGATCTGCAGTATCTGCGGCTGCGGACCGTCGGTCTCGCAGATAGCGTAAGCTCCTTCAATTCTGTCAACGATACCCCTCATAATAAGGCCTCCTGAAAATTGTCGTCTTTTATAGTGATATAGCACTGTTTCTGCCAGAACGCGATACCCAGGGAGATCACCTGCCGGTATCCGGCTTTTTTGACGGCGGAAGCGTACTGCCTTTTTTCAATCTGTCTCAAAGCATCTTCGCAGGCGGCTGTCAGTCCGCCTTCTGTTTTTGCGATTTTTGTCTCGATCACGGCGGCGCGTCGGTTCTTCCGGTCTTTGATCACCAGATCCGGCCTTCCGAGCCCGTTCTCATAGTTGGATTCCACCTTATAGCCTTTCCCGGAGAGCAGGCCCGCCAGGAACGCGTGGTAGAAGCTTTCCTGATAGTCGTGGTAGCTGATTGTATCGAACAGCGTGTCGTTCAGGAAGTTCCGGAGACGCTCTGTGTCGCTGCTCCACAAAGCGTCGAACAGCTCCGTGCGGTCGCTGGCCTGTGTCTTTGCGAGGAACCATTCATTGACGCTTTTCCGGAACAGCTCTCTGATCTCGGCGTTCGGGATGGTCAGCGCGAGATTGCCGTCCGTGGGGGATTCCGGGATGTCCTCCGTCCGCATTTTTGTCAGATAGCCTGTGAAATAGAGCAGAGTCCAGATGTTTCTCTCCGAAGAATGAAGGACGTCATAGGTCAGATGCGGTTCAATCGGTTCGATAATGTATCCTCCGGCGAGCAGAATCTCGAATTTGTCATTGATATCCGCCTCGGTCGTGCTGATAAATTGGTAGATGACGTCGTTATGGCTGGTATGCTCCCAGTAGCCGGCCGGCGGCGTGGAGGGATCGAGCAGCAGGTTTTTCACATGGTTCATCACATCCCAGGGGCAGTAGACGCTGCAGCTGCCAAACAGATAGCCGTTGTACCAGTTCCTGATCTCGTCCATATGGTCAGAAAGTCCGGTATCCCGCAGAAGCCGGTCCACATCAGCCTGCGTGAATCCAAAATATTCCTCCAGCCTGTTGTCCGAGATTGTGTCCGACACAAAGTTATTTGTTCCGGTAAAGATGCTCTCCTTTACGATCTGCAGGCAGCCTGTGACGACGGCAAAGCAGAGCGAGGGGTTGTCCTTGAGTACGGACATGACGCTCCGAAGGGTGCTCAGCATTTCCCGGTAATAGCCTTTGGCGCTCGCTTTTGCAAGAGGGACGTCATATTCATCGATGAGGAGAATAACCTGTCTGCCATAATGTGCAGACATTACGCGGGTCAAAAACGCAAGAGAATTTTTCAGTTCACTCATAGAAGCAGTTTGTCCGGCAAGCCTTGTGATCCTGTTTTTATCAAAGGTATGGATTTTACTGCTCTCCAGAAGATAGATATGGTTCATAAAAACTTCAGCAATTGTTTCTTTCAGCATTTCATATGCCTGTTCAAAATTCAGGCCGTCCACATTTCTGAATGATATGAAAACGGTGGGATACTGGTTCATCCAGATCCTGCAGAGTTCCCGGTTTTCGGAGACGGACAGTCCATCAAACAAAGCGCCGCTGTTTTTTCTGATATCAAAGAACGAAGCCATCATGCTCATACCGAGCGTTTTCCCGAACCGTCTGGGGCGGGTAATCAGGGTGACCTGCGTGGCGTCGGTTTTCAGCAGCTCTTCAATCAGCCCCGTTTTATCAACATAGTAAAAGCTGTTTTTTCTAATATATTCAAAATCGGAACGGCCTACGGGAAGATTCACATTTTTCATTTTATGGGTGCTCCTTTTTGGTATGATCAGGTGTCAGGATGGACAGTCTGCTGCGGCACCTATAATTTATCACATATCTGAATCATTGACAAGCGGCGGATAGCGCCGCAGGTTCCGGATGGATTTCCCCGGCGTCTTTTTGCAGAACAGCCCCGGCAAAGAACCGCAGCAGGCGTAAAAGTATACTTTCC
>CANQEC010000282.1 GCA_947594335.1 uncultured Lachnospiraceae bacterium | reverse complement strand
GAACAGACAGAACGCTGGTGACCGTGACCTGGAAATCTCCGGACCGGACAAGCCGGGAGGTGGAAATAAGGGAGACCTCTTCCACATCTGTAAAAGATGTGATCGGGCAGATTCTGCCTGTGTCGCAGATCAACGCGATCCTTGGACAGGGGAAGACGCACGGCCGCGGCATGAGCATTGACGAACAATGCAGATTTCAGATCCCGAACAATTTTTCCTGCACGGTCGCCATCGTCACGATTGCCGGAACGAACGGGATCATTTCGGGCGTTCACCAGATCTCAAGCGTGGAAAAGTGCGAGATAAACAAGAAAGAAACGCGGGTGGAAGGGACGCGCCTGAAAATCATACTGCAGGGGATTCCCCGCAGCCTGAACAGGATTCACTATCTGATGGCGCAGAAAGGAAATTCCAAAGTGGTTCCGTGGGCTTCCGAGGCGGACGCCAGGAACCAAAAACTGCAGATCATCAGTGCCGGCCAGTACGAAAAGGACGGCATGATCGTGATTGAGCATGTTCCCCAGGAGGATCTCTATATAACTGTGATCGGCGAATATAAAATGCCGAACGGCCAGATTGTATACGCGGAGCCTTCAAAGCACCGGGTGGTCAACACGCCGAAGAAGAAAATTTCCTACAGTATTAAGTGGGGATCGGCAGGACTCCTCTTCAAAACGCATTCGGTTGCAAAAGGGGTAAAGCTGGTCGTGGAATGTACCGAAAAAGAGATTCCGGAGCTTAAGCTTGTGTACCGGACGGACGGACATATCCCGATGGGCGTTTCCGATCCCCAGAACGTGGTGGTCTGCACGATCGAGGAGAAGGAGGACGGATTCCCGTCCGGCGTGCTGCGGATGGACCTTCCGGATTCCGCTTGGAATGCGGCGAAGCCGGGGAGTCATCTCCGCCTGCTGATGGATGAGGATGACCTGATGGAGTACGAATTTGTGATAAAAGACCTGAATGCGCTGAAAGTGCCTGGGAACTGAGAGACGAAAGGAGAATAAGACATGGCAGATATTCTTTGCCCGTACTGTATGAACAAGATCACATCGGGAAGCGTCAAATACGAGTGCCCGAACTGCGGAAATGAGGCGCAGCCTTCCTTTATTGAGAGAAAACGCCATATGGCCCCCGCCTGCAGGCAGCCTGGCTGCAACAAGCGTCTGGCGACGGTTCGGAAATGTCCGGTCTGCGACGTGAAGCTTCCGAGCGATATTCTGGATTACAGCAAGTATCTCAGATTCAGCATTCTTGGGATCAGCGGGGCCGGAAAGAGCAACTTCCTTACCACAATGCTCCACGAGATGCGCCGGTCCGGCCTTCCGTGGGTTCTGACGCCGATGGATTCCGATACGCAGACGATGTTCCGCGACAATGAGAACGTGATCTACAATGACGGGGAGCCTGTGGCCGCAACGCCTCCCGGTACGCCGCCGCAGCCGCAGCAGTGGAAGGTACAGGATAAGAAAAAAATGACGAACAAGGTCATACCGTCCTATTCCCTGACGATCTTTGACGGCGCGGGCGAGGATCAGCAGCATATCGATCCCACGATCAGCAACTACATCTCCGGTTCGAATACGCTGGTTATACTGATCGACCCGCTTGCGCTTCCGGGAGTAAGGCATCTGGTAGATCCGGACATCCTTGCGTGGTCTTCGGCGAGGAACAGCGCGTACGAGGCGTCGGCCGATCTGGTAAACGGGCTGGCCCAGTATATCCGGGAAAGCGCGAACATTAAGACGGGAAAACTGATCGACAAGGATGTCGCCGTGGTATTCACAAAGATGGACGCGGTGTTTGACAGTTTCGGGGTCTCTACGGTTACGCAGCCGGGGCCGCATGCAGTGAAACAGGCGTTTGTAAAGGCGGACGCGGACGCGGTCGATATGGAGATCCGGGACTGGCTGATGCGTCAGGGGGAGCAGAGTTTCCTGGACGCCATCGAGACGAATTTTGGAAAAGGGAGAATCCGGTATTTTGGGGTTTCCAGTTTCGGACAGCCGCCAAAGGGGCCGAACCAGCTGGGGAAGGTATTTCCGCACCGCGTTCTGGATCCGCTGATGTGGGTGCTGGCCAGAGATGGAATTGTTCCGACCATATAGCAGTTTGAGTAAGGGAGGGTAACTATGCTAGATCAGGTGATTTATACGAGGTGTTTTCCGGCACGGGATCTTGTCCACGGCGGCGAGGTGCTGCCCCGCGACGGGTATGGCGTATTTTCCATGAGCGAGGAGATTTTTTCCCATACGAATGAGAAGGACAGGGAGTTCCTGAAAACGCGCTTTTCGGATTACAACGGGGCAAAGGAGGGCGCTCCGCAGGGATTGTTCCGTTCCTATGAGTATGTGGAGCTGCCGGGCGGTCAGCATGCCCTGCTCTCGGTCGTTGTAAAAGCAAGAGAAGAGACGAAAGGACTCACCCGGAAAATAGGCGCAGGCGGTTCGGAGGCCTCGATCCGGAGCAATCCGTATGTCGAGCAGGCGTTTGTCGGAACGTTCAAAGATTACCCGCCGTACTGGTTCGGAAGCGGGGACTGGGACGCCCATCTTGCGTCGATTCTGGATTTCTATATGGATGGAGAGCCAAATCCGGAGCCTCCGTTTCTTGCGCAGGTAAGCGACGTGCCGAAAGGCAGGAAGCTTACCCGGGATATGGTCCGAGAGTTTGTGCGCGGCAGGGAAGAGGCGGTAAAGGCCTGCGTCTGGTTTCTTCTTTGTGAAGCGGAAAAGCCCGCGGATCAGAGGAAGGTGCTGCTGATCAGGGATACGCCGGAACAGGTGGAGCTCTGGATCGCGGCGGTCAGCTTCGCTTTTTCGGCAGGACTCGCGGGGAAGATTACCTTTTCGACGAACCGCACGGGATTTAACAGAAATGTTGACGCGGTGCTTTTTGATAATGTGCTTCCCGGTCCCGCGCGGCAGGATACCGCAAGAACTCCGCTGTTTATGATCGTGGGCTTCCATCCCGACGACCAGATGTGTTCCTCCGTGCGCCAGACAGCCGCGAGCCGTTTTGTGATTCTTGACGGCAGAACAGGGAAGATCGGAGTGGAGCCGGATGAGTCGATCAATCAGGCATATTTTACGGATCTGGTGGAAATGTCCGACGATATCCGGGATTTCTGCGAGATCGTGCTCCCGAGCATTCCTCTGAAAAAGCTCTCTTTGAAGATACCGGAGCTTTACGACGCGTATAAATATCTGCTGGACAGCAGCCATACGGAGGACAGCTGGAATTATGGTGCCGCGCTGCGGCATCTGGAATGTATCTCGCAGTTTGGCCTTTTTGATAATAAGGCTCTTGAAAATTATATTCTGGACTGCTTCTTCAAGGTGTACGGAACAAACTTTTTTACGGCGGACGCGAAGGCGGGGTATCCGCTCTTAAAACTGGTTTCCCGGTATGCCAAAAAAGCGGGGAGAGAATCCGAGGTGACGGATATTCTGGAGGACATCCTTTTGAAACTGATTCAGGATCTTCGCATAAATGGCGGGAAACTGGCCGAGGCCTGGTCGTTGCTGAAAGGGGCAGATCCTGATCTGCTTTACCCGGTGCTTGGCAGGATTTTCGCCGGCGGCAGGATATCCTCCTGCGCGAAACAGTTTTC
>CANQEC010000281.1 GCA_947594335.1 uncultured Lachnospiraceae bacterium | reverse complement strand
TGGACAATCCCCCCTGAAAAACATTCGGAGATTGCTTTGAGCAGACTGCCAAGCAGGGCCTTCGGCTTTTCGTCTTCAAGAAGCAGGATATCGTCGGTATCCTTATACTCCCTGAAGGCGGGAAGATTCAGAACAGTCTTAAGATGCGCAAGCGTCTGGATGCAGGGAACCAGAGTTACCCCAAACATAATGGCAAATTCATCGCAGTCGCGGATCTCCTGTCTGCTGTACCGACCTCTCAGATATCCCCAGTACGGATAATCTTCAATCTCAAGCGTGTCTTCCATATACATGTACAGCCGGTTCATTCCGAATTTTGCAAGACGGACGATATATTTTTTGATCGTATCCGTTGTGGGGACACAATTGCGCGAACAGTCCATCATCATCCCGTTGGAATTGAAATTTACTTTTTCTGTTATCACGAAATCCGTCCTGTCTATATTCTGGAGAAGCAGAGTGACGCCTCTGAAAAAATGCGCCTTCTGCTGATACAGGATTTCGCACTGATCTTTTGATCTTATAACTTTCAGTTCCTTCGCATCCCACTGCCTCTCAGTCAAATGAAAGCAGCCGCTCTTAGAAGTATCGGATGTGACACATTCAAAAGCTGTTTTTTCATCCGTGTATTCACCAAGCAAAATCTCCAGCCCTTTGGCCAGGCTGTTTCCACTTTTCTCCTCAAAATATAAAGTCCGCTTATTCATATCATTTCTCCTTTTTCAATCCTCAACTGCCTGTTTTCCAAACACAGAACCACCTGCAGAAAACTGAAACCGACACGTCTGTCCTTCAGGACTGCTCTCCTGCATGAGCGGTTCTGTATTCCGATGGATACATACCTGTGTATTTTTTTAAAACCTTTGAAAAATAGCTTGGATCCGCATAGCCTGTCATCTGCGCGATATCCTTTGTCATAAGATCCGGGCAGCTGACCAGAAGTTCTTTTGCTTTTGCGAGACGGATTTCCTGAATATAGTGATTCGGTGTAATCCCTTTGTAATTCTGAAACAGTTTGCTGAGATAAGACGGAACCAGACCAAAACGGGCGGCCAGGTGTTTTGTGTTGATGGAATCTCTGTAATGCTCACAGATATACGCATCCAGCCTTTCCATCAGCGCGCCTTTGTCCTGATCCTGGTCATCAAACAGTTCCTCACGGCACCAGAGGCCGAATTCCTCAAAAATTTCTTCCAGATTATCGGAGCGCACAAGAATATCATTGATGCTGTAGCGCACATTTACGGTATCCATATCATCCGACACTGTCTGGTAAGCGCCAAGCAGTGTCATAATCCTGTCAAGTGTCAGTTCAATCTGGTACTGGGTAATCTTTCCAAAACGCATCTGTCTCCGGATTTCCGCGAGTATGTTGTCAAATTCGCGGAACTGCCTGTTTTTTGCCATGTAAAGAATGGATTCCTCAATATGACCGGGCAGATGCAGTACCTGGGAATCTTTGCCCATCCCGGCGACCTGGCCGGTCTTTCCGTAAACCCAGTTTTTGTAAATCTCTTTGCGCAGCTTTCTCACGGTCTGCGCGAGCTGATCAATTTCATCCAGGGGATCGCCTGCCGCCGCGGCAACAGGAAAACAGATGTTTCCGTTTTTAATAACCCGCTGTATCAGTGCTTCTATATCAGGTTTCTCATTTTCAAAAAGGAACAGGATTTCGTTTGGATTTCTTCCGTAAAACGCGTATATCGCCTCTGTTTCACTTTCCTCTGCTCTGGCTGCGTCCTCGAGGCGGCAGTTTTCCCAGTTTTCTGAAGCTATGATGTCATCCTCAAACACATGGATGCAGAATGCTTTCACAACCAGATAAACAGGATAAAGCCTTCCGATCGTGAGCTTTTCCCCGCTGTTTGTGCGGCTTTCCATGAGCTTTGCGATGCCGGACTCCCCGTGCAGAGCGCGTTCCATAAATTCTTTTTTCTGTTTTTTTCGCTCCTGATGCCGCAGATCGCGCAGCTGCTCAAGCAGTTTTTTTAATTCTGCCCGGTCGATCGGCTTTACCAGGTAATTCTGTACGCCGTACTGCATTGCTTTCTGCGCATACGAAAAATCCTGGTATCCGCTGATCACAATGCTGACGGTTTCCGGCATGTTTTCATGTATATATTCCAGAACCTTCAGTCCGTCGATTACCGGCATATTGATGTCGGTAAAGACAACATCCACATAATTATCTTTCAGATAGTCGAGAGCTTCCCGCCCTGTCTTCGCCATTTTTACGACTTCAAAATCTTCGCAGAGATTCATGATCATCCTGCTGATTCCTCTCAGCAGAGGGAGTTCATCTTCCGCTACCAGCACCCTGATCATCCAGCATACCTCCAATCAAGACCACTGCACCTTCCGAATCATTGTACAGCCGGAAAATAAAATTATCCTCGTAACAGAACATCAGACGCATATAAATGTTTGGTATGCCAAGGCCTCCTATCCTGCTGTCCTTAAGCTTGTCTCTCACCTGGTCAAATGTCAGGCTTTTTTTCATTTCTTCAAATTCTTCCAGATATTCCTCTGAAAATCCGATGCCGTTATCATGGATTTCGGCGATCCAGAGATTTTTTTCCTGCCTGATGACGACTCTTATCTCCCAGACCGGATCAGAATTTTTAAATGAATGCTTGAAACAGTTCTCGCAGACGGGCTGGATCACATATTTTGGCATTCTGGCCTTCAGCAGGTCATCTTCATAGCTGATGCAGTATTCAAACATTTCCTCATACCGCACCTTCATCAGTTCCATATAATCAACAACATAATCCAGTTCTTCTTTAACCGTGCTGTACCCATTGCCGATCGAAGTGCTGTATGCCATCATCCGGCGCAGCCGGGTACACATGTCAGGGATTTTGTCATTTCCGTATTCCTGTGCCTCGATCGAGATGATTGCGAGAATATTAAAGAGAAAGTGCGGATTCATCTGCGACTGAAGCGCAAACATCTGAGCTTTCAGTTCGTTTGTTTCGGATGCATACTCACGTTCCATGGCCTGCTTCATCTGAGACAGCATGGCATTGAATACTTCCTTGAGCCGGATGATCTCGTTGCCGTACCCCTTTTCTTCCAGCTCAAGCTGAGGATTTTCCATTGATATCCTTCCCGCTGAGCGGACAAGCTCCTCGAGAGGTCTCGAAAACCTTGTGATCAGGAAGATTTCTGTGATCAGAGCTATCGCGAACACAAAAAGAATTGTGAGCAAAATCATCCGGTTGTAGTAGCTGAAGATCGTGATATCGGAATTTTTTTCCCTGATAAAGAAAAACTGCCAAGGCGCGTTCTCGATATTTCTTTCCCAGGCAAAGTATCCGGATATATCTGCCGGCGTATTCTGCTTCGCAGCCTGTTCTGTCTCAGCCTGATATTCGCTGATCAGGCTGATAACCTCGGACTTTTTCGAGCTCTCGTTCAGCAGCGGATCCATGTAGATGATATTCCCGTTTTCATCAATCATGGTCACGTAAATATCTTCCCCCACACTCTCCACGATTTTATCGATCCATCTGACAAACTCCTGGACTTCGACATAGCCGCAGACCTGATCGTTTGTCGTATAATTTTTAATCTGCCGGATAACGGAAAAATACGGTTTGTTTGTATGCTC
>CANQEC010000280.1 GCA_947594335.1 uncultured Lachnospiraceae bacterium | reverse complement strand
CCTGTTGCAATAATTGCGTACATATGGCACCTCCTGTCTATCATTACTCGCCAGATACGGCGGCCAGGTATGCGGCATACAGCCGTTTCCCGCAGCACTTAAGCCTCTCTGTGCGGCATACTTCGTTATCTTAACACATCCGAAAAAGGACGTCAATCGAAAAATTTATTTTTTGCAGATTTTTCAGCAGTTTTTGCCGGGAGTGCTGCCGCCGTCATAACTGCGCCCGGCTTTTACGGCTTCCGCCAGCGTCCGCTCCTTCTTCTGGCGCGTGACCTCGACGAGAGAGAGCTTTGTCATATCGACAAGCACCGTCCGGATGGGATCTTTGCGCAGCTCCAGGTCAAAGACAGCAAGAAGCTCTTCCGTCGATTTTTCGGACTCCATATTAATGAAATCGATGAGGATAATCCCGCTTAAATTCCGCAGTCTGATCTGCCGCGCGGATTCAAGGGCCGCCTCTTTGTTGACTTTAAGAAAAGCGGCTTCCCTCTTCTTTCCTCCTTCATATTTTCCTGTATTGACATCGATGACCGTGAGGGCTTCCGTCGCCTGGATGACAAGGTAGCCTCCCGAATTCAGCCATACTCTTTCCGCAAGGGCCCCGGAAAGCTGGTGTTCCAGAGAGTACAGTTTCTGCATCGGCAGGAGACGGTCCTCATAGAAAGACAGTTTTTCCAGGTCATCCTTCTGGTTTTCCTGAAGATAACCGCGGATTTCATCGTAAAGCTTCCGGTCGTCCGTGATGATCTGCTCTGCCTCGGATTCATACAGGTTCAGAAGGCGCGAAAGGTATATGGGAGGCATGGCGTACAGGCAGGAAAAACAGGTGCGGTATCTGGCATGAGTCACCAGGAGGCGGAACCGCTCCTTCAGGCGGCAGATATCCGCAAGAAGGACGTCTTTTTCGGCGCCGCCCGCGTTTGTCCGCAGCAGCCAGCCGTAAGGGCGCAAAGTGCCGTTTTTGGCATCTGCGGCTTCAGAGGGCTGACCGCCGGCACAGAGCTCCGATTTTTCGGGATGGACGTCATCTGATCCGTCGCCGGACGCGAAAAAAGGAGCCGTCAGCGAAAGCAGCCGTTCCCGCTCCGCTTTCGGCAGCTTTGAGGAAACGCCAATCTGTTTTCTGCCCGTTGTCAGAAGCACGTATTTTCCGTGCAGAGTCAGGTTCGTAGTGAGCGCCGGCGCCTTGGATTTCAGCGCCTCACGTGATACCTGCACAAGCAGTTCATCGCCGGCCTGCGGTTTCGGGGAGCTTCCCTTCTTTATATAAATGGGATCCTTCATATCGGAAAGCTGCAGATAACAGACGACGTTTGGAGCTGTCTCGACAAAGGCGGCGTCAATATTTTTTGCGATGCTTTTGATCCTGCCTATATAAATACTGCCAAGTTCCGGGACATTGCCGCCGCATTCTCTGTCGCAGTGTATCTCAACAACCTTCCGGTCGTGCAGCAGAAAGGAAAAGATACATTCGTTCATACGTGTGATCACGTATTTTTTCCGGATGTTATCCGGATGACTGTCCGTCAAAGTCATACGTTCGCACTCCTTTTAGCCGGTATGATTTCGTGACCGAGATCCCCCAGAGAAACCAGCTTCCTTTTTTTCACGTTACCCAGATCCGCGTAAATCTCACAGCGATGGATCTCATACGCGAAAGGCGCTGCTGGGACGCCGATGGAATGCAGATAGGTGTCCATTACCAGATCCGGTTTTAAGTTGGCGGCACTGCCTGCGGCGAGCTTCATAAATACGGTTCCGGAATTAACTGACATTTCATAGATCATCGGGCGGATATCGACTTCCTTCTCGGATTTTTTTGTCTTTTTTTGGACAATAATCTCCTTCTGTGCATAAAAATGTGAAATTCCGGACTGCCAGTCTCCGGCAGGCGCGAGGCCTTTGCGGAAAGAAAGTTTATAGTTGGCGGCCGCGACGAGCGTCATCGCTTTATTTGCCTTATCCTCCGGGATCTGCCAGAAGCCTGTGACGGTGATGCCGTCGGTGCCGGCCCGGTTCAGCGCGCCGATGGCTTCCTGGCTTGAGGCCGGAGGGGTGTTAAGTTCAATATCCATGTATTCGGCATCGCTTGTCAGCCCCACGCCGAGCGGTGCGGCAAACGACATGATCATATGCGGGCTGAGTCCCTCCGTAAAGGCAATATCAAGTCCCGAACGCCGGATCATTTTCTGAAAATACCGCATGATGTCGAGATGTCCGATAAATTTCATAAATCCGTATTTAGAGAATTTAACCCTTGCTTTCAATACAGACACCTCCTTTAAAGCGCGCCGCACCGCAGCCGGAGCATTTTTCCCGGCAGTTCGGCGTCACGACGCCTTGTTTTGCTTTTCTCCACTCCGAGAGCAGGAATTTCCTTGTCACGCCGATGTCGATGAAATCCCATGGGAAAATCTCATCTTCCACCCTCTCCCGCTGCGTGTAAAAGTCCATATCGACTCCCGTATGTTCAAACGCGGCAAGCCAGCGGTCATAGTCCCAGAATTCCGTCCATGCGTCGTAGAGTGCGCCGTTTTTGTATGCCTCGAGAATCACATCGGCAATCCTGCGGTCGCCGCGCGCAAAAATCCCCTCGAGAAGCGTCACGTCGGCCTGATGCCAGTTGTAGCGGATACTCTTCTGGTTTTTCATGGCCTTGATCTCGTGATTGACCGTCTTCGCGAAGCCAAGATAATCCCCCGGCTGGTACATCCTTGCCCACTGGAACGGGGTGAACGGCTTTGGCACAAAGAAGGAAGTGCTGACGTTGATCTGACACTTGCCGTTTCTCTGCTCCTTCGGAATTTCGTAATACTTCTCAGCGATCCGCTCCGCGAGATGCGCGATCTCCATGCGGTCTTCTTCCTCCTCGAGCGGAAGTCCGAGCATAAAATACAGCTTGACCTTGTTCCAGCCGCCATGAAACGCCTGATCGGCGCCGGAGAGGATCACTTCCTCGGTCAGTCCTTTGTTGATTACGTCGCGCAGCCTCTGGGAACCAGCCTCCGGCGCGAATGTCAGGCTGCTTTTCCGCACATCCTGCACCTTGCCCATAACGTCGAGGGCGAAGGCGTCGATGCGCAGAGAAGGCAGAGAAATATTAATTTTGTCGTTTCCGAACTCATCGATCAGATAATTCACAATTCCGGCCAGATCAGAATAATCGCTTGAGCTGAGCGAACTCAGAGAAATTTCCTCATGCCCGGTGTTTTTCAGCATTTTGTAAGCGTGCTCTTTCAGGCATTCAAGGCTTCGTTCTCTTGTCGGACGATAGATCATCCCGGCCTGGCAGAAACGGCAGCCGCGGATACAGCCGCGCTGGATCTCAAGCACAACGCGGTCCTGCGTCACCTTGATATAAGGAACAACCGGCGCTTCCGGATAGGGCGTATTTGTCATATCAAGAACCACCTGGCGTGAAATAACCGCCGGTATATCGTCGCAGACCGGCGCAAAGGCTGCGATCGTTCCGTCCTCCTCATAGCTGACCTGATACAGAGACGGAACATAAATTCCCGGGAGCTGCGCGGCTCTGTGCAGAAATTCCCGCCGGCAGATACCCTCCGCACGGCATTTTTTGTACAGATCAAACAGGGCGTCGTAAACGACCT
>CANQEC010000279.1 GCA_947594335.1 uncultured Lachnospiraceae bacterium | reverse complement strand
CACGGCAAGTCCAATACCGGTGAGGGCGGCGAGAGCCTTGACCGTCTGGTCATCGGGCCGGACGGAAAGAACCGCTGCTCCGCAATCAAGCAGGTCGCGTCGGGACGTTTCGGCGTTACCTCCAGATATCTCGTGAGCGCGCGTGAGATTCAGATTAAGATGGCGCAGGGCGCAAAGCCCGGCGAGGGCGGACATCTGCCGGGCAGGAAGGTGTATCCGTGGATCGCAAAGACAAGGCATTCCACACCGGGCGTCAGCCTGATCTCCCCGCCGCCGCACCATGATATTTACTCGATCGAGGATCTGGCCCAGCTGATCTACGATCTGAAAAACGCGAACCGGCAGGCGGATATCTCCGTCAAGCTTGTTTCTGAGGCAGGCGTCGGAACAGTCGCGGCCGGCGTTGCGAAAGCCGGCGCGCAGGTTATCCTGATCTCCGGATACGATGGAGGAACGGGAGCCGCTCCGCGAAGCTCCATCCACCAGGCGGGACTTCCGTGGGAGCTCGGCCTTGCGGAGACGCATCAGACACTGCTCATGAACGGACTGAGAAACAAAGTCCGGATCGAGACGGACGGCAAGCTGATGAGCGGCCGCGACGTGGCGATCGCCGCACTGCTCGGCGCGGAAGAATTTGGCTTTGCGACGGGACCGCTTGTCACGATGGGCTGCGTCATGATGAGAGTCTGCAACCTTGATACGTGTCCGGTCGGCGTGGCGACGCAGAATCCGGAGCTGAGAAAGAGGTTCCGCGGCAAACCGGAGTACGTCATCAACTTTATGCGCTTTATTGCCCAGGATCTGAGGGAACATATGGCGAAACTTGGTTTCCGCACACTTGATGAGATGGTCGGAAGAAGCGATCTTCTGATGAAGAAGAAAGAACTGACAAACAAACGCGGCGCCTCGATCGACCTCACAAATATCCTTGAGAATCCGTATGCGGGCAAGGGAGAAAAGGTAACCTTTGATCCGGATCAGGTATTTGATTTCGGTCTTGAGAAGACAATCGACGAGAAAGTTCTGCTTAAAAAGTTCGGGGACGCGCTCGAGAGCGGACAGAAGAAGAGCATCGAGATCGATGTATCCAACACGGACCGTGCGCTCGGCACAATCTTTGGTTCCGAGATTACACGGAAGTACCCGGAAGGTCTCGAGGAGGACACCTTTACGGTTAAATGTCACGGCGCCGGAGGCCAGAGCTTTGGAGCGTTCATCCCGAAAGGGCTCACGCTTGAGCTGGTCGGCGACAGCAACGATTATTTCGGAAAGGGACTTTCCGGCGGCAAGCTGATCGTCTATCCGCCGACAGGCGTCAAATTTGCGAAGGATGAGAACATTATTATAGGAAACGTCGCGCTTTACGGAGCGACGAGCGGCAAGGCCTTCATCAACGGTGTGGCCGGCGAGCGCTTCTGCGTGCGTAATTCCGGCGCGACCGCCGTTGTCGAGGGCGTCGGAGATCACGGCTGTGAATACATGACGGGCGGCTGTGCGGTCATTCTCGGTCAGGTCGGAAAGAATTTCGCGGCCGGCATGAGCGGCGGAATCGCCTACGTACTTGATGAGAACAGCGATCTGTATACGAAGGTCAACAAGAACATGGTTTCGATCGAAAAGATCACGTCGAAATATGATGTTCAGGAACTGAAGGAACTGATCAGCGAGCATGTGACCTGCACAAATTCCGAGAAGGGCAAGAAGGTGCTCGAGAATTTCGGAGAATACCTGCCGAAATTCAAGAAGATTATTCCGCATGAGTACAAACAGATGCAGATGGCGATCGTGCAGATGGAAGAGAAGGGCCTCTCAAGCGAGCAGGCTCAGATCGAGGCATTCTATCTGATCAACAACACAGATCAGGATGAGTAAACAGGAGGTGTGAATCGTGGGGAAACCGACAGGATTTTTAGACTATAAAAGAGAAAATGACATTGAAACCGCACCTCTGGAGCGTATCAAAAATTTCAATGAGTTCCATACGCCGCTCGTGAAGGAGAAGCAGCAGATCCAGGGCGCGCGGTGCATGGAGTGCGGCGTGCCGTTCTGCCAGGCAGGAGTGATGATCGCGGGGATGGCTTCCGGCTGTCCGCTGAACAATCTCTGCCCGGAGTGGAACGATATGGTCTATCACGGGAACTGGGAAGGCGCCTACAAGCGCCTGACAAAGACGAACTGCTTTCCGGAATTTACCTCGCGCGTTTGCCCGGCGCTGTGCGAGGCGGCCTGCACGTGCAATCTCGACAGCGAGCCGGTTGCGACGAAAGCGAATGAGCGCGTCATCATCGAGAACGCGTTTGCGGAAGGAATGGTTCAGCCGTGTCCTCCGCAGGTGCGCACAGGCAAAAAGGTGGCGGTCGTGGGAAGCGGCCCTTCCGGGCTGGCGACGGCGATGCAGCTGAACAAGCGCGGACACAGCGTTACCGTCTACGAGCGCAGCGACCGGATCGGCGGACTGCTTCGCTACGGCATTCCGAATATGAAGCTGGACAAGAAGGTGATCGACCGCAGGCTGAACCTGATGAAAGAGGAAGGCATCGAGTTTATCACGAACGCCAACGTCGGGGAGAATGTGAAGGCGGAAGACCTGCTGAAGGAGTACGACGCCGTTGTGCTGGCCTGCGGCGCGTCCAACCCGCGTGATATCAATGTTCCGGGGCGCGATTCAAAAGGAATCTACTTCGCGGTGGATTTCCTGAAAGCGACGACAAAGAGTCTGCTTGATTCAGGATTTAAGGATAAGAAATTTATCCCGGTCAAGGGGAAGCATGTCATCGTCATCGGCGGCGGCGATACGGGCAACGACTGTGTCGGGACGTCAATCCGCCTCGGAGCGGCATCCGTAACGCAGCTTGAGATGATGCCGAAAGCGCCGGATACCCGCGCGGAGAATAATCCGTGGCCGCAGTGGCCCCGGATCTGCAAGACAGATTACGGCCAGCAGGAGGCGATCGCCGTGTTCGGCAGTGATCCGCGTATCTACACAACGACCGTGCAGGAATTCATTCCGAATAAGCGCGGCGAGGTTGCGAAAGCGAAGATTGTGAAGCTTGAGAGCCAGAAGGATGAGAAGACGGGCCGCATGATGATGGTTCCGATTCCGGGAACGGAGGAAGTGATCAAGGCGGATCTTGTCCTGATCGCGGCAGGCTTCCTCGGAGCGCAGAAATATATCACGGACGCGTTCCAGGTAGCTTTAAATCCGCGCACGAACGTGGCGACCGAGCCGGGACATTACGCTTCGAGCGTTCCGAAGGTATTTACAGCCGGCGACATGCACAGAGGGCAGTCCCTCGTCGTCTGGGCGATCCGCGAAGGCCGTGAGGCGGCGCGGGAGGTTGACGAATACCTGATGGGTTACACGAATTTATAATCAGGAAGGAGGCTTTTCCTCCTGCGCATAAATCGGATGGGAGTCTTCTGGAAATTTTTCCGGAAGGCTCCTGTTTTTGCTGTGCGCAGGCCCGTGCAAGGGGGTTAGCTGCTTACACAGCATGTGGGCCGCGCTTTGTTCAAAATGACATAAAGTGACGGCGGGACTGCGATAAAAAGTAAAATAATTTAGTAAAAATTCAGTTTATCAGGAAAATAACTTGACACATAGAGAATTGAATTGTATA
>CANQEC010000278.1 GCA_947594335.1 uncultured Lachnospiraceae bacterium | reverse complement strand
ACAATGCGTCGCAGGAGATTAAGACGGCAGTATTGTATGAATTTGAGGAGGAAGGGACGGATGAATGCGGAAATATCCGGGGCGGACTAAAAAAACGGGCAGAGCTGCAGGACGTGCAGAAGCTCAGAAGAGCAGGTTTTCGGGATTAAGGCAGGATTATACAAAATACAGGTTTTCAGCCGGGGAATGGATGCAGTGCGCGCTTCTCTACGCGTGCCTGGACGGCGCGGTCAGCTATCTGTTTTTTAATTCTCTTCTGGTTTTCTTTCTCCTGAGTCCGGGATTCTGGCTGTTTCAGAAGGAATACCGGGCCAGCCTGAAAAAGAAAAGGGCAGAGCGGATGAGAAAGGAATTTCTCGATGGGATTCAGATGACAGCGGCCTCGCTCCAGGCAGGGTATTCTCTTGAAAATGCCTTTCGCGAGTCGCAGAAAGAACTGAAAAAGATTTATCCGCCAGACTCCTTTATCATGAAGGAGTTTCAGCTGCTGTCGGCTCAGGTCGCGATGAACAGAAACGTGGAGGAACTGCTGTCGGACATGGGAAAACGGAGCGGAATCGATGATATAAAGAGTCTCGGAGAGATTGTTGAGACCGCAAAACGCTCAGGAGGAGATCTGATCATGATTTTCAGAAATACGATATCCTGCATGAGGCAGCGCCAGGAGACGCTTGCGGAAATAGAAACCTGCCTGGCAGGGAAGGTCATGGAACAGAATGTTATGAGCCTGGTGCCGATTTTGATCCTTGCGTATGTCAGGCTGACATCGCCGGAGTTTCTGGAAAGCATGTACGGGAACATAACGGGGATCACGGTTATGATCTGCTGCTTCGTCGTATATCTCGCGGCTGTTCTGTGGGGGCGCAGCATTATTCAGATAGAGGTGTGAAAATTGAAAAAATCAGGAAATCTTTTTCGGAGAGCGGGGGTATTCCTGGTTGACAGGCTTGAGCCTGAAAAACCGGGAAGGGGAAACCAGGAGCTTTGCCGGGAGCTGGCCGCGCTGTCTATGGGAAAGCGGTCCGCCGTCAGGGAATATTATATTAGAAAGGCGGAGCTGGCGATAACAGCCGTGGCGATCGGTATTGTCGCGGCCGGCATATGCTTTTTCGTGGAAGCAGGCATTGAGCGAAGGCTCGGAGACCGGACACTGGAAAGGCCTGGTTATGGGGAGGGTGACAGAAACGAGGAACTGGAAGTAAAGGTTGAAGGGGAAGAACAGATGCAGTCTCTGGAGATCACGGTTCAGGAGAGAAAGTACACAGACGAGGATAAGGACAGGCTGTTCGCGCAGGCGGAAAAGGAGCTGGAAAAAATCGTTCCGGGAAATAACAAATCCCTGGATGAGGTCAGGCAGGCTCTCGTATTTCCGACAGTGCTGCAGAACGGAGCTGTCACCGCGGACTGGACCACGGTTCCTTACGGCATTGTGGATGATGACGGAAGCATCATCGGAAACCTGCAGGAAGAAGGCACGCTGGTGGAACTTCAGGCGACTCTTTCCTGCGGGGGAAAGGATTTTCAGTACATGGTCTGCGCGAAGATATTTCCGCCGGATCTTACGGCGGAGGAAAAACTGAGGCAGTCAATCAAAAAAGAAGCGAACGCGGCGGATGAGCGGGATAAGTATAAGAAGACAGTCAGACTGCCGGATGAGATAGACGGAGCGGAGATTGTCTGGGAAAGACCGGCGGAAAATCTGGTGCAGACGGCGCTGGCTTTGACGGTGCTTGCGGCAGCCTGCATTATCGTGGGAAGCGACCGTCTGGTTCATCAGAAGGCGGAAAACCGAAAAAATCAGCTGGCGGCAGCTTACCCGGATCTGATGTGGAAGCTTGCGATGCTGATTGGAGCCGGAATGACGATCCGGGGAGCTTTTACCAGAGTCGCGTTTCAGAATCAGAAAGAACACGGAGCAAAGACGGGATATGCCTATAAAGAGATGGCGGGAGCCTGTTATGAGATGGAGAGCGGCATACCTGAGGCGGAGGCGTACGAAAGATTCGGACGCAGATGCCAGCTTCCCGAGTACATAAGGCTTGGCTCTTACCTGTCCCAGAATCTGAAAAAGGGTTCGCGCGGGCTTGCCGGATTTCTGGAAAAAGAAGCGGCATCCTCCTTGGAGGAGCGGAAGAACCATGCCAGAAAGATGGGGGAAAAAGCCGGAACAAAGCTTCTGTTTCCGATGATGCTGATGCTTGGAATTGTACTTGTGATCCTGATGGTTCCTGCGTTTTTGTCAATCAGTTAGAAAGCCCGGCATCTGTGCAGAATTACGAAAGCACGGCGTGGGCAAAAGCCATTGGCAGCCTCATTTTAAAGGAAAGGAGGAAGACTCATGAATCATCTCAAAGCTTTTCTTTATGAGGATGACGGGGTTGGAGTAGTTGAGATCATTTTGATCCTTGTTGTTCTTATCAGTCTGGTGCTGATCTTCAAAAAGCAGCTCACAAGTCTGGTCAAAAATATCTTCACAAAGATCGTCAGTGAAAGCAACAACGTGTAAAAACAAAAACTGCCGGGCAGAAACCAAAAGAAACAGGCGATAAGGAGGAAACATGGGCGGAGGAAGAAAGAAAGGATCAATCACAGTTTTTTTGAGCCTGACCTGCATACTGTTCCTGGCTTTGATCTGCACCGCCGTGGAATCCGCCAGAGTACAGGGAGCAAAAGCACAGACGGCGAATGTTTTGGGTATGGGAAATTTTTCGGTGCTTGGTGAATTTGAGAAAGAACTGCTTGACGAATACGAGATATTTTCTCTGGACGGTTCCTATGGAAAAGGTTCTTTTTCACTCGATGAGGTAAACCGGCATCTGAAAACGTTTCTGACTTGCAATACCAACCCGAAAGAGGGGATCTTTTCCGCCGCGTGCTTTGATCCCTGGAAATTGCAGCTGGATGAGAGCAAAATCCGAAAATACGCGCTGCTGACGGACAATGAAGGGGAACCTTTTTACCAGCAGGCGACAGCTTACATGAAGGCGAATCTGGGAGTGGAGGCCGCAGGCACGCTCCTGAAATATAAGGAAGACGCCGAAAGCGCAAGGAAAAGGCAGGAGGAATATGAGAAGAAACAAAAAGAGAATGAATCGGCAATGGCCGAAGCAGAGGAAGAGCGTGATAAAAAGCTCGCGGAGGCTGAATCTGCAGCAGGGGCAGCAGGTTCAGAGAATACACTGCCGGAACAGACAGAGCAGACAGACGGGACAAATCCCCTCAAGGAAATCGCAAAGCTGCGAAAAAGAAGTCTGCTTGATATAGTAACCGGCGGGAGGGCCGTGTCGGAAAAGTCCGTGTCCGTCTGGTCCCTGCCGTCCCATTCCTGGAACAGGAAGGGAACGATGAAGATCGAAAAAACAAACAGCGGGACGGTTTCTGATCTGATGTTCCGGGAATATCTGCTGACTTATTTTCCGGACTATCTGGACAGTGAGCGAAAAGGCGGACTTGATTATCAGCTGGAGTACATACTTGGCGGGAAGGCCAATGATAAGGAGAATCTGAAATATGTGGTCAATCGTCTGATTCTGATCAGAGAAGGGATGAATTATCTTTACTGCGCAGGGGATCCCACGATGAACAGTCAGGCCGGAACACTTGCTTTCGGACTGACAGGGTT
>CANQEC010000277.1 GCA_947594335.1 uncultured Lachnospiraceae bacterium | reverse complement strand
ATGCACCGCAGTGGTGTTAAACATCAACTACGGAAAGAACCGGGAGCTGATGGAGAAGTGCGGAAAACTTAGGGAATACGCGCAGTTTGTGGAGTGCATGCGTAGGCACGTGAAGGGGAATGTTACAGAGGAGGAGAAGCTGGAGGCGGTAAACGCTGCGGTGGATGAATGCATCCGAAGAGGGATCCTGAAAGATATCCTGATGAAGAACCGTGCGGAGGTAGTGGCGATGAGCTTTTGGGAATATGATGCGGAAAGGCACCTGCGGATCGAGAAACAGGACAGCTATGAGGAAGGGTTCCAGGACGGCATAGAGAGCGAGAAGACTAACACACTGAGGGAGAAGGAGCGTGCGAAGGCTGCGGAAACCCGTGCCAATACAGAGAAAACCCGAGCCGACGCTGCAGAGATTCGCGCCGATGCTGCTGAAACCCGAGCCAACACAGAAAAACACCGAGCTGACGCTGCTGAACAGGAGCTTATCCGACTGCGGGAGGAACTCCAGAAATTACGCGGTGAATCTGATAAAAGTGATTAAATGATTATTCTTTGTTTTCCTGTGAACGGTACCGGCTTTTTTCATTGAACTCCCCGGTATTCTCATGTATAATTAATATAGATAATATTTACCTGCAAGGAGGGCTGTGCATGAGCGTTTCAGGTGAATTTGTGCCGCGGATAGTTTCATTTACTCTTGGCGATATGATGTTTGAATATGACGAGATGAAGAACCGTAAAAATATTGCCAGGCACGGTATCTCATTCATGAATGCTGCCCGTGTATTTTTTGATTATGATCGGATAGAATTTTATGATGAAGAACATAGTGAAGAAGAAGACCGCTATAATACCATCGGAGATATTTCTGCCGGAACTGCTGCCATAGAGCCTGCAGACAGGGGAATTGTAATGATCGGAAATGTTGGACAGTCTGCCGGCATGGTCAATGATATTCTTTTTGTCGTGTATACAGAGCGAGTAACCACAGATTCTGCGGGGAGAAGGATGGATGTGACCCGTCTTATATCCGCGAGGCTTGCAACGAATTTTGAAAGGGGAATTTATTATGGTAAATATAGCTGAGATGACGGGAGAACTGGCCGAGGAACTGGCATTTTCTCAGAAAGATTTGGAAGAGCTGGAACGGGCACGAAACATGCCGATTACTTTTGACGAGGATTGTCCGGAAGTGACTCCGGAAATGGCAGTCCGGTTTCGCAGGGTTAATCCGCCGGGACGCAGGCAAAGAGCTGATCATGCGTAATATGTAAGATTGCTGTAAGTGAAATTAGCAGGCTTATCCGGCTGCGGGAGGAACTCAGGCAGCTGTGTGGAAAATGAACGGAAGGTGGCTGAAAAAAGTAAACCGTGGCGCTAGTCCTTTCAAGATACAAAAGAAAAAACCTCGGACATCCGGAGGACAGAGATAGGGCAGGCCGAAGGGTCTGCCCTTTACTCGTTTATCCGTTGATAACTCACCCGGCACTGTTTTTTATGGCAGGCGATTCCGAAAGCGTGAATAATTTTTATCCCGTCATCCGTAAAATACCGGGCGTATTCGTTCCGTATGATCTGGGAAACTGCCGCGCGGCAGGCCAAATCCAGCGATTCAGGCGTATCCGCGTATTTGATCTCAATGATGATGCCGATGCCGTCTTCCTCACTTTCCGCTAGGATGTCGCTGAAACCGTCGCCGGCCTCCGCGTTGGAAGAGAGAACCCAGTCTTCCTCGCTGCTCAGAAGGCCGAGCAGTATGCCGTGATAAAAATTTTCTTTCTTTGCTTTTCGCACAAAGGTGTCGCGGATGCTGATGGTCTTTTTCAGATAGGAAGAAAACAGAGACTCGACAGCCGCGGGGTCGCCGTTTTTGAAAGCGGCGCAGAACGCACCCAGAGCAGGCCTGTCGCGGCGCGCTGTTTCCTGGAACCATTCCATGATCTGTGTCACAAAGATTTCCCTGATCTCGAGATTCGGGATGACGAGGTGGCACCGCGCGTCCTCCGGGACCGCCCGCCGGGTCAGATATCCCGCGGTAAAGAGGACGCTCCAGAGATTATCGATCGAACTGTCCAGTTCCTCATAAGTCAGCTCCTGGCTGATCACTTTCGGGACAGATTCTCCCGCGACCAGCTGCTCGATCTCTCGCTGCGTCTGTTTTTTTGCCTTGTGAATAAAGCGCTTCACAATAGAATTGCTGCTGCTGTTGATCCAGAACGGCTCCGGCCGGGCGTTCGGATTCTCCCGCAGCTTGTCACAGTAATTGATCACATCCCAGGGACAGTACACATGCTCTTCCCCAAAAAGATATCCGTCGTACCATTCCCTGATCTCGTCAAAATGCGATTCCAGCCCGTAACAGGCCAGCATGTCCCTCACTTCCGTATCCGTGAAGCCAAAAGCCTCGTCAAACCGCACATCCATGACAGAACGGATCTTAAAATTGTTCATCCCGGTAAAAATACTTTCTCTGGAAATGCGCAGACACCCTGTCAGGACGGCAAAGTACAGATAATCGTTGGTTTTGAGCGCTTTGCTGAACATATTTCGAATCAGAAAGACCATCTGTTTCAGATATCCTTCCTCAAAAGCCTTGTCCAGCGGAACATCATATTCATCGATCAGGATGAGAACTTTCCTATTATAATATTGATTGAGAAGTTCTGAGAGCAAAAACAGGGAGTTCATCAGTTTCGTTTCCGTCATTTTGTCTGATTCCAGACAATCCAGCATGGATTTTTGCTGCGCTGACAAAATTTCCTCGTCCATCAGACGGCGCAGACGGCGCGTTTCCCTGTTGATGTTAAAGCGAAGCATATCCATAGCCATTTCAAAGGTCGGCGCGCTGACGTCCTTCAGGGAGAGGGAGATGACCGGAAACTGCCCGATATACTGATCGAACAGGGAAGGGCTTTTTGTGATCTCCAGCCCGTCAAAAAGCGAGCGGTCCGCACCGATCTCAAAAAAACAACGGAGCATACTCATGTTCAGAGACTTGCCGAAGCGCCGGGGGCGGGTAAACAAGTTGACCTTTCCCCAGTTTTCAAGAATATCTTTGATAAGACGGGTTTTGTCAACATAGTAAAATCCCTCCATACGCAGTTCTCTGAAGTCTTCAATTCCCACGGGAAGTTTATCAGACATAAAACCCTCCTTTCCGGCGATGTATCTCGATTTTCCGGCAGACATTTTTGTGAACAGAAGGAAAAAGGACAAAATGCTTTGAGAGGAGCGCGCATTTTTGGCCGCAGTTTCCTGTCTCAGGACACAAAATCCCCTCATGCTTGCTCCGTTTATTCGATGTTGCCTGCATCGATGCCAAGTTCAGCTAATTTTTTGCGGAGAAATTCATTCTGGGAGGAAAGCCGCTCCTTTTCAAATGAGAGCTGCTCATTTTCAGAGGAAAGCAGTTCTTTTTCAGAGATAAGCTTTTTATTCTCCAGAATGGTTTCCCGCAGCAGCCTCTCCCGTCCCCGGGTGCGGCGGTAGTAATCCTCCCGTGCCTCGCACTGCATGCGGATCTTTTCCTCCTGTGAGAGCTGATATGTGGTGGTAATGGCTTCCTGGAAATCGGTATTGTTTTCTGCGATCATTTTCAGTTCCTCCCAACTGCCGGCCTTAAAGAACCTGGCCCAGAGATCAATT
>CANQEC010000276.1 GCA_947594335.1 uncultured Lachnospiraceae bacterium | reverse complement strand
TCAGGAGAAGCGTTTTCCCGGAAATATTTCCCGAAAGGCGGCGCTCCCCGAAAGGGATTTTCCTCAAAAGATTCCGCGGGGACAGACCGGGAAATTCTGCAGGAATTTTTGCGGGATGTCGGAAGAGATTTTCCGGGAGAGCAGATTGAAGTGCGGAACGGCCAGGTATACCTGATTCCGGAGGCGATGCCCGCGGTGCAGGGGATCCCGTTTCTGCGGAACGGGCTCTATATGGGGGAAATCCGCAGAGGACGGTTTGAGCCGTCGCAGTCGTTCGCGATGGCGCTGAGAAAGGATGAGTATGCGTCTGTGATCGATTTTTCTCCGGATGACGAGAGAGTATACCGCTACCTGAAAGGGGAAACTGTCGATACGGACGATATCCCGCCCGCCCGTGCCAAAGGCTGGCAGCTCGTCTGCGCCGGAGGGTATCCTCTTGGATGGGGCAGGCTGGTCGGTAAAACGCTGAAAAACAAATATCACAGCGGCTGGAGGATGTAAATAAAGTTGTTTTTGATATAAAACGGATGTATACTGTAGTTGTCCGGAAATGCCAAAGGTATGAGGCGTGCGGACATGGAAATCAGATTCATTTATCCTGGATAGGGAGGGAGAAGAATGAAAAGAAAGTGGAAAATCGGCGCGGTCTGCCTGGCAGTGTTTGCACTGCTGCTGTCCGGCAGTATTATGGTTTTTGCGGACGGCGGTACCTTCAAAATAGGAGTGTCCGGAACATTCGGTCAGACGGAAGCAAGAGAAATGTTTGACATGATCAATGAATTGAGGACAGGGGACGACGCGTGGTATCTGGATGCGAATGGGCAGGAAATATATGACGAGCTGCAGCCGGTCGAGTATGACTATGCTCTGGAAGAAGAGGCCATGCAGCGGGCGATGGAGACGGCGTTTTCCTTTTCCGCCATAAGGCCGAACGGAGAGCCGAGCGAGAGTGAAAATGAGATTTTTGCGATAGGTTCAAGCGCGCAGAAGGTGTTTGACGCATGGAAAAACGCAAGCCAGAACAATTACCAGTACCGGGCAAAAATGCTTAATCCCAAATTCAGCGCGATAGGCGTCGGCCATGTGTACTATAACAAGACGCACTACTGGGTGGTGCTTTTTAGTTCGGATCCCAGCGGCGCTTCCGAGACGGAGCCGGTGGACGAGAAAAAGAGGATCGTGGTGGAAATATCGCCGGACAGGATTCAGGAGATGGGGACGTCTGTTTCGTCGATATCGATCCCGTTTGGCTCTTCGGCCCCGGTGCCTGCTGTCAACAGCCTCAGAATGAAGGATGCAAACCCGGATGTCGCAAATAAACTGACGATAGCCTGCAGCTGGACGGTCGCGCCCGGCGGGGAGAATATCATCAGCATTTCCGAATCCGGAACCATAACCGCCAATAAGACCGGCACGGCTTCGGTCACGGCGCAGGTACTTGGAAAGACGGTTTCGGTTCCCGTGACGGTCACCCCGAAGGATCTTTCATCAGCGACGGTATCTCTGTCCCAGGATACCTATACGTATGACGGGACCGCAAAAGAACCTGCGGTCACCTCAGTCGTCCTTGAGGGCAAAACGCTGACGGCGGGGCAGGACTATACAGTCAGCTGTTCGGGCAATGTGAATCCGGGAACAGCTTCTGTGACAGTCACCGGAACAGGCAATTATACGGGATCCGCATCGAAGACTTTCACGATCAAAGAGGAGAGCAAACCAGAGGAAGACAAACCGGAAGACAGCAAACCTTCCAGGATCGCGGCAGGAACTGCGGGCAAGGCAGACGGCGTGAAATATAAAGTGATAAAAGCGGGAGTCTCAGGCTCGGCAGAGGTTGAATATGTCGGCCTCGTGAAAGCCTCAAAAGCATCTGTGACTATCCCGTCGTCCGTAAAGATCAAGGGCTTCAAATGCAAGGTGACCTCCATTGCGGCGGGCGCTTTTAAGAACAACAAGAAAGTGAAGAATGTGACGATCCCGTCATCTGTGAAAAAGATCGGAAAACAGGCGTTCTACAACTGCAAAAATCTGACCAGAATTACGATCAAGTCAAAGAACCTGACCGCGAAGACGGTGGGGGCGAATGCTTTCGGGAAGCCTTCCAAAAAGCTGACGATCAAGGTTCCGGCGGCTAAGCTGAAGGCGTATAAGAAGCTGTTCAAATCCAAAGGACTCGGCTCAAAAGGAAAGGTCGTAAAATAAGAAGCATCTGTGCGGCGAGAAAAAGTAAAAAAATTGAAAAAAGCACTTGCATTTTCCAAAACATGATGTTATAATGAGCAAGCTTGAGTTGAGGAGATGTTGAAAATTTCCTTCAGGCTTGCATCGATGCGTGGCTCAGCTTGGTAGAGCGCTGCGTTCGGGACGCAGAGGTCGCAGGTTCAAATCCTGTCGCATCGATTCCTTGGCAGGGGCAGCGGAACCCTTGATTTTCAGGGTTCCGCTTTCATATTTAATTTATATTTTATGCGGGTGTAGTTCAATGGTAGAACACCAGCCTTCCAAGCTGGACACGTGGGTTCGATTCCCATCACCCGCTTTTTTCATGTCTTTTTTCGGTTCGGCGGATATGAGCAGAACGACGCGATGGATAAGAGAATAGAAATGCGAAAAACCTGCCATTGGCAGGTTTTTCGCACAGGCAAAACCCCCATATCATTTGATATGAGGGTCCCTACATTACCGTTTCATCAGGAATATGTTCCATAATGTCTTCTACGCGGCAGTTCAGAATAGTGCATAGCCGGTCAACCGTATTGACTTCGATATTCTTGTTTTTTCTGAGGCGGTCAAGTAGAGAGCGGTTAATACCATATTGCGTATAGAGTGCGTACTGCGTAATCCCCTTTTCCTTCATAGTGATCCACAATGGACTATACGTAATCATGATTCAGCACCTCCTTATCTCCAGTATATATCTTTCATCTGCACAAACAAAGCCGAAGCAGACCATTGCCTGTGAGGGATATTCACTATATGGAGTCAATTCCAGATCTACTCTTATTATGGTGTCAAAATCATAATAATGGTAGTGTTCTTATAAAAACAATTTTACCAGATTTTATGAATTTGTGTCAAAAAATTAGTAGAAATAGAGGAAAATTCTGAATTATTTGGAACATTATTCCGTATGTGTGGCATTTTGCATGGACAACGGGGTAAGTTTTTTTGAAAACTGTATAAATTCAGAAAAGAACATATTCTGTGAGTATGTTTTATAAGTCTGAAATCTTTAACTGGTAATTTCCGGCATTATGGAGTATAGTCTAAGAAGGTGCCGGTCTGATCGGGTTTCCCGGATGCGCATGGTTCTGAAAAATCTGTTGTCCGCGGCACGGATCAGGCGCCGGTCCTGAAAAATAAAGGAGGAAAATATCATGAAGTATGTATGTGAAGTATGCGGGTGGGAGTATGACGAGACAGCCGGAGATCCGGAGCATGGAATTGCGCCGGGAACCAAATGGGAGGATCTTCCGGATGATTTCGAGTGTCCGCTTTGCGGAGTAAGCAAGGATCAGTTTGCCGAGGCATAAACCGAAGCGCGCCGCGATATACTGCCGCCAGGACCAGATGAATCCTGCATCCTGCCGGCAGTATTTTTATGCGCACGAGCGCGTACATGGAAAATGCTGCTTTCGCAGCCGC
>CANQEC010000275.1 GCA_947594335.1 uncultured Lachnospiraceae bacterium | reverse complement strand
CCAGATTTGCCAAAGTCTATACACCAGCCGTCTGTTATGGCGCTCTTGCTCTGGCTTTCCTTCCGCCTCTGATCCGTCTCTTCGCGATGGGACTTTCCGCCGAGTGGAGCATGTGGATCTACCGCGCGCTGACCTTCCTTGTCATCAGCTGTCCATGTGCGCTTGTCATCAGTATTCCGCTCAGCTTCTTTGCCGGTATCGGCGGCGCGAGCAACGCAGGCGTTCTGGTGAAGGGTTCCAACTATCTGGAGATGCTCTCGCAGACCGATCAGGTTGTGTTTGACAAGACGGGAACGCTCACACAGGGCGTCTTTGAAGTGAGCGCCGTTCACCACAACACGATAAACCGGGAAGCATTGATCGAGTACGCCGCTCTCGCGGAAAGCGCTTCCTCCCATCCGATCAGCAAAAGTCTGCAGCACGCCTACGGGAAAGAAATTGACCGTTCCAGGGTCAGCGATATTCAGGAGATCAGCGGAAACGGCGTGATCGCAAAGGTTGACGGCGCAGAGGTCGCCGCCGGAAACGCGCGCCTGATGAAACGGCTGAATATACCGTATGAAGACTGCCATAAAGTCGGCACGATCGTACATATAGCAATCGATGGGAATTATGCCGGACATATCATCATCTCGGATCTGGTCAAACCGACCGCAAAGACCGCCGTAAAAGAACTGAAATCATCAGGCATAAAAAATACAGTCATGCTGACCGGCGATACGGAGGCGACTGCGCGCCAGACGGCTTCCGAGCTTGGCATCGACACTGTCTTCGCGGAGCTTCTTCCCGGCGATAAGGTCGCCAAAGTCGAAGAACTTCTGCAAAAGAAGAACGGGAAGGGAAAACTCGCCTTTGTCGGCGACGGAATCAATGACGCGCCGGTGCTCTCAAGGGCGGATATCGGCATTGCGATGGGAGCGATGGGCTCCGACGCGGCGATCGAGGCCGCAGACGTCGTGCTGATGGACGACGATCCGATGAAGATCGCGAAGGCAATCAAAATCTCCCGCAAATGTCTCGGCATCGTCTATCAGAACATCGTGTTTGCGATCGGCGTCAAAATCCTGTGCCTGATCCTCGGCGCGGTCGGAATCGCGAATATGTGGCTCGCCATCTTCGCGGACGTCGGCGTCATGATTATCGCGGTGCTGAACGCGGTGCGGGCATTGTTTGTCAAGAATCTGTAAAACTGAGAAAGGAGCGATTTCATGACTGATATAAAGCTGCCGCACGATCACGGACAGTCCTTTGAACAGAGGTTCGACCATATGCCGGACCCGGAAGAATTTGATGTCGTCTCCGAAATTTTCAAACTTCTCGGGGACAGCAGCCGGATCCGCATCTTCTGGCTGCTGTGCCACTGCGAGGAGTGCGTCATCAACATTTCCGCGATGGTGAACATGTCCAGTCCGGCCGTCTCCCACCATTTAAAGCAGCTGCGGGCCGGCGGCCTGATCACCAGCCGGCGCGACGGCAAGGAAGTCTACTACAAAGCCGCCGATACCATGCAGGCCGATCTCCTGCACCACATGATCGAACACATGGTACAGATCAGCTGTCCCGGAAAATAATCCGGATCTTGTTTCACCTGAATACTTTCAGGTGTCTGAATATATCGTCAGAAAAAGACTCTGAAAACAGTACGGCAGTTACCCGTTCTGTTTTCGGAGCCGTTCTTTTTTTCGTGTCAAGTGCATGTCCGCTCCTGATATTTCCTGTACCCCGCCTTTTACACAGATCATATCACGCAGTACCAGCCGCCAACAGTCCCATCTTCTCCGCCTCGCCGCGCAGTTTTTCATTCTCCCGGTTCAGCGTCCCGAATCTGTCCAGTGTGCAGATCACTTTCCGGCATGTGCGCATTCGATTCCACGCTTTTTCGTACGTCTGCGTGCTGACCGGTTCAAATGCCCGCTCGCTGACCACTTCCGCCGCCAGATAACGGGCGGCCTGATAATCCACATCATTCTCGTACAGGATGCCGGTCGCAAACGGAATTCCTTCCCGCGCGAGTCTGCGGTACACGGGGACCCCGGATCCTCCGCCCGCAATCACAAAGACTTCCGGTTTCCCCTGCGGCGCGGGCAACTCCACGCAGCCGAACGCCGCATCATAACAGCCTGTCGTCATATCGTACAGCGACATAATATAATCCGAGGTAAATATCTCCTCCGGCGTCCCATGCCGCTCGATCCGCTCTCCCTTCACGCAGATCACCTGGTCGGAAATCTTCTGCGCGAGATCCAGCTCATGAAGCGACATGATGACCGCCACCTGATTCTCTCTCACCATTCTCCTGAGGATCTCCAGAAATTCCAGCTTATGCTTCACGTCAAGGAAGGACGTCGGCTCATCGAGCACGATCATCTCCGGCTCCTGACAGATGGCCCGCGCGAGCAGAATTCTCTGCCGCTGTCCGTCGCTGACGGCGTTGAAATCCCGGTCCATCAGATCGAGCGCATGTACCGTCTCCATCGCCGCCCTCACTTTTTGTCTGTCTTCCGGACCCAGGATTCCGAGGCTTCCGGTATACGGATAACGCCCGGTCGCCACCACATCCTCACAGGTCATCAGTTCCGGGCGGATGCGCTCCGTCAGGACAACCGCCTGTCTGCGCGCAATTTCCTTTCCCAGCATCTGCTGCATCCTCTGCCGGTCGATCCAGACCGTTCCCCCGATCAGTTTCAGCTGCCTTGTGATGCTCTTTAATATCGTGGATTTTCCAGCCCCGTTGGGACCGATCAGCGTCAGGATCTCCCCGCGGTTCAGCTCAATTTTAATTTCTCTGATCAGCGGCTTTCCATCGTAGCCGACTGTCATCTCATCCGTATAGAAAAAAAAGTCCTTTGCCATTATGCCGTTTTCTTCCTCCGTATCATGATCATAATTACCACTGGCGCTCCAAACACTGCCGTCACAGAACTGATGGAAAGCTCAGTCGGCGCGAACACAGTTCTCGCGATCAGATCACAGAACAGACAGAAGACAGCTCCCCCGAGAAAGCAGGCCGGTATTACAAGAATCGGCTTTGAAGTCCCCCAGAGATTTTTGACTAGATGCGGCACCGCGATCCCGACAAACGAGACCGGCCCCGCAAAAGCGGTCACGCAGGCCGAAAGCACACTGGACAAAAGGATCAGCAGGATCCGAAACAGCCGGATATTGACCCCCAGATTCTGCGCATAAACCTCGCCAAGCTGATAAGCCCCGATCGGTTTTGACATAAAAAAAACCGTCACCACCGCCGCCGTCACGATCACCGTCATCACCGCAACGTTATTCCAGGTCATGCCGGAAAAACTGCCGAGCGACCAGTTGTGAAGATTGACAATATTCGAGTCATCCGCAAAAGTCACCACAAAATCCGTGACCGCCGAACAGATATAGCTGATCATCACGCCGCAGATGACGAGCATGGACATCTGCGGAATCTTCTTTGAGACGATCAAAACAAATCCCATCGAGATCATCGAGCCGAAAAAAGCCGCGATCACCATGACCGCCGAATTCACCATGATGCCTTTCCCAAGCAGATAAATCATGCAGAGCGCGACGATCAGCTTTGCCCCTGAAGAGATGCCCAGCACGAACGGCCCCGCAATCGGATTATGGAAAAATGTCTGAAGCAGAAAACCCGACACGGACAGCGCCCCGCCCAGGATCACCGCGGACAGAATACGCGGCAGA